>JADZEM010000173.1 GCA_020850535.1 Chloroflexota bacterium | reverse complement strand
CGTAGGTGAGCACGACTTCGCCCGGGGTGGCGTTGGTGTCGGGGTCCCATGACGACGCGCTGAAGGTGTTCTGCGTGCCATCGGTGTCGTAGTAGGTGACCGAGGTCACGGAGGACAGCGGCGCCTTGGGTAGCCGGATGCGGTCGCACGACGGCCACTCGTCCAGGTAGAGGTACCAGGTCTGATTGATCAGCGCCCGGCCGGTGATCTCCTCGACGCGTCGCCGCGCGGCCTTGCCGAGCGACGTGATGTAGTCGTTCTCGGCGCTGCCCGTGACCCGCAGGTGCAGCTTGAGTTCGGCAAGCGTCAGCGGCTCAGCGGCCGGAGCCGTCTTGAGGACGGACCGCTCCGCGATCAGGCTGCTCACTAGCCGCGCCTCACCAGGAGCACGATGGTGCCGCCCTTGGCGTTGCCGGCGTTCGCCACGACGGGCGTCAGGTTGCCCGCCTCCAGCGTCCGCCGAAAGTAGGTGTTAACGGCTGGCACATGGACGGTAGAGGCTGTCTGACTAAGGTCCGCCCCCGTTCCGCCGAGCACGTCCACGCCGTTTGCGTCGGTCATGGTCACGTCGTACGCGGCGCTCGGCTGCGTGCCGCCCCCGTCCGGGATGTATCGGACTTGCACAAGCTCGCCAGCTTCCACCGCGAACGTGTTACCCGAGACGGCCCCGGCGGCGTCCGACACCCACGCGATCGAGTACTTGTCGATCGCGTTGCTGGCCTGCGTCGTGGTGACGGTGATGGAGCCTGCCATCGTCTACTAGCTCGCCGTCGCGATGACGATGCCGCCCTGGCCGCCCGCGCCGCCGTCGTTGCCGAACGCGCCGGGCTGGAGGACAAAGAAGGCGTCGCCGACCGTACCGACGAGGGTCGCCTCGGTCGCCGCCGCTTCGGCCGGGGTGATGAACCCACCGCCGAGCATGGCCCCGGTAGCGCCCGCGACGAGCTGGAACGGCTCCGCGCCGGCTAGCGCCTGGATGCCGTGGCAGTTCTTAACCCACAGGTGCTTGCAGGCGGTCGTCTTGTTGTGGAAGATCGCCGTCTCGAAGTTGCCGGAGAACCAGCAATCCTCGAACAGGATGTACTCGCTATCGACGCAGTACAGCGCGCCGGTGTCGGCGCCACCATCGGAGCCGGCCGGGTCAGTGGGCTGCTCGAAGCGGCAACGGCGGACGGTGAGATAGTCCTTGGTCGTCGCGAGGTTGATGAACGACAGCGCCTCCTTCGTGGAGGAGGTCACAAAGTCGCAGTCCTCGATGGTCGCGTAGTCGGCGTTGACATCGATGAACTTCACGAGGCTATCGATGTTGTTGACGAACCGGATGTTGCGGATGCTGACGTTAGCAGCGTTCATCTTGACCGTCGCCGTGGTCGCCGTGCCCATTGTGAGCGTGGGCTTGAGCGACCCCTTGCCGAGGCCGATGATGCTGATCCCGGCTACGTCGGCATCGATGCCAGCCGCGGCGACGATGGTCTCGGCGTGGCCCGGCATGACGTAGATCACGTCTCCGGCGCTCGCCGTGCAGAGGCCAACCGCATAGTCGATGGTGGCGCACGGTGCGTCCGGCGACTTGCCCGAGCCGGCCGAGTCAGTGCCGGTGGCGGAACTGACGAATAGAATCTCGCCGGGGTGTTCGTAGAGGTCATCGACGGTGAACACACCGCCGGGGGTATTGCGTGCGAAAAGTGCGGTTCGTGCCACTTTTCAGGGTTCTCCTTTCTCGGTTGGACCTTTGTTGTGGCGGGGGCCGTGGCTGCCTGTGCGCGGTCAGCCCGGCCCCCTATTCGGTTAGATGACGGTCGGCGCGTCGTGCCCGGCGTACCGCGGCACCACGAGGGCAACCACGGCGCTGAAGTGCGCGTCGGCTGCGTTGCTGATCGCGAGCGTCAGCCACGGCTGCCCCTCGGTGATGGTGCGCGGGTCGATCTCGATGACGAGGAGCCGTGCGTCGTAGGTCGCGGCGGTCAGCGTCAGGCTGGAGCTTGTCGTCCAGTTGCCGTACCCGTCCGCGCCGGCGGCCGCCTGGTCCGCATCGGCGAGCCGATAGTTGAACGTCTCGGACGTCGTCTGTGTACCCGCCGAGGCGCCCGACTTGACGGTGAGGACCGCATCTCCGGTGAGCACGCCGCACGTCAGGATGTACGTGATGTGCGACGCCAGCCCGGCGTTGATGCTGTCGCCGGTCGCGCCCGCCTCGTTGTCGGCGGGCTTGACGACGTTGACGATTTTGAACTGCTCAGAAAGCCGTGCCATGTTGTCCTGTCCTCCCTTAAGCCCTGGTCGCGAGGCCGATAAACGGCGACACGGTGTTTGAGCCCTTGAACGGGGTCAGCGCGCTGGACCAGAGCGATTGCCCGTCCACCCGGTACTGAGCCCGGAACGCCTGCTCCGCCGTGGTAAACGCCACGTGCATCGAGGTGTCCTGCCGGACGCCGCCCTTGTCGATGAGCGCGTACTGGCTGAGGTCGGCAAGGACGATGTCGCCCACCGTGCCCAGCGTGGCCGCGAACTCGATCGGCACTACCGGCCGCCCGTAGAGGCGGTCGTAGCCGTCCTCGCTCAGCCCGCTGGCTGGCATGTAGACGGGAACACCGCCCGTGCCGACCGTGATGGTCATGAGCGAAAGCTGGGGCTCGGTGTCCTGGTTGATGAACCAGACCGAGTTGCCCCGGCTCGGAGCCCAGAGCCGCGCGCGCATCTTGATGATGTTGTTGGAGACGATGGTCGCGGCCGTCTGGCCGGTCTCCTTCGCCACCGAGATGAACGCTGGGTTGACGTTGCTGTTGGCAAAACCGGTGGGCTTGCCCGCGCCGTCGCCCTCGTAGATCGCGTCCTCGACTTTGAACACCAGTTCGTTTGCGAACTCGTCCGTGAAGATCGCGGACATCGCGCCCGCGTCACTCAGAAGCTCGTCAGAGGCGTAGCCGAGCGCGGCGACCTTCTTCAGTTCGAGGTTCACGCGCTTGAACTTCGGCCGGCTGGCGGTCGGGGCCGAACCCTCGTCCACCCAGTAGCCGCGCACCGCGCCGCCACGGGAGCCGTCCACGCGGGACGATTCATCGATGGCGTTGAGCTTGAGGCCGTTGCCGGAGACGGGGATGCGCCGCACGCGGGACAGGAGTTGTCCCCGGTCGTGCATCAGCCGCATGATCTCGTTGGCGAAGTCCTGCTGGACGAGGTAACCGCCGTCCGCCGGGACCGCCTCACCGGCGCCCTGCGCGGCCGCCTGCAACTCCATCAGCCGCGGGTCAACACCGCGCCCGGTGGCCGCCGCCTGGATGGCCTGTAGCTGCTCCGCGATGTTGGCGAACAGCCGCGGCCCCTTGTAGGTTTTCGCGCTCGGGACGGGGTTGGACGGCAGTTGCGCCGTCTCGGGCTCCGGGTCTTCGATGTCGAGCGCCGGGGCGTTCCGCTGCGATTCCCGCCACTTCTGCTCGCGGGCAACGTCGGCATTGATGCGGTTCATGCCGGATTCGATCTCGGCGAACCGCGCCTCCTCATCCTCAGTGAGCACGCGGCCGGCGTCGCGGGCCGTGGCGAGTAGCTTGTCGCCCTCGTCCTTGAGTTTGCCCCGCTGCTCCAGGAGTGCCATGTAACCGGACATCCGTGATAGCTCCTTTGTGTGGTGCCGGAGCCCGGATGCCGCTGGTAAACGAAAAGCGCGCAGCCGTGACTCCGCGAATTGCTTCGCGAATCACGACTGCGCGCCATCTTCGGATGACCGCTACTCGTGGTCCCTCGCGCTGTCCCTGTGGCCACGGCCCAGGCCCCGGCGCGAGGCGGTACTACGTACCTGCGTCTATTTAGCGCATGTGTTCGGTGGGCGTGTCAAGGGTTAGGTCGTCTCGCCGCATGATCCGACTACATCGGTTATGG
>JADZEM010000172.1 GCA_020850535.1 Chloroflexota bacterium | reverse complement strand
GGGGGTGAGGGCCACTCCGGGGGTGAGGGCCACTCCGGGGGTGAGGGCCACTCCGGGGGTGAGGGCCACTCCGGGGGCGAGGGCCTCATTGCCGCCGGTCATCTCGTTGTACGTGTCCGGCAGGTCGTTCTCCCAGAGCACCACGTCCCCGGACGTGAGGATCTTGCCCAGGACGGCTGTCGCGGCGTCGCGGCTCTCGACGACATGCAGGTGGTCTTCGGGGAAGCCGCCGGCCCGCAGACCGTCTGCGATGGGGCGGGTGCGCTCCGGCCCGACCAGGATGACGCGGTCGCAGATGGCCGCCGCGCGCGCTCCCAGCCGATGGTGCTCCTCCTGCTCGCGCTCGGCCAGCTCGATCATCCCCGGCGTGACCAGCACCTTCTGGCCGCCCGGCAGCTCGCTCAGGACCGCCAGCGCTTCGGCCGCGCCGCTCGGGTTCGAGTTGTAGGTGTCGTCGATGACCAGGATGCCGCCCGCGCCGTGGATCGGCTGCAGGCGGTGCTGGACCGGCCTGACGAGCTGCGCGGCATCCGCGACCTCCGCCAGGCTCATGCCCATCGCCAGGGCTGCGCCGGTGGCTGCCAGGAAGTTCATCACGTTGTGGCGGCCCAGCAAGCCGATCTGGACGGTCGCCTCGCCGTGGCCGTCGGCCTCGACGGTGAACGTCAGGCCGTCGGTCGTGGTGCCGACGTCCCGCGCCCGGACCTGGGCGCCCGGCGCGGTCTGGCCGTAGCGGATGACGCGCAGGCCGCGCGCTGTCGCTCGCTCGCCCAGGCCGCGCACCAGCGGATCATCCTGGTTGATGACGGCGATGCCGTCCGGCGGCAGCGCGTCGATCAGCTCGGCCTTGGTCTGGACGATGCGCTCCATCGTCTTGAACCGCTCCAGGTGCTCCGGCCCGATGGTCGTGAAGACGCCGATGCGCGGCTCGACGAGGTTGCAGAGGAAGCGGATCTCGCCCGGGACGTAGTCGCCAAGCTCGGCCACGAAGACCTGGTGGCCCTCGTGGAGCTGCTCGCGGACCACCCGGCTGATGCCCATCGGCGTGTTGATGCTGCCGGGCGGTCGGAGGGTGCTCCAGCGTCCGCCGAGCAGGGTGGCCGTCAGCTCCTTGGTGCTGGTCTTCCCGTAGGAGCCTGCCACCGCCACGACGGTCGGGCCGTGGCGACGAAGGGTCCGCTTCGCGTCGAACAGGTAGTAGCGCCGGAAGCCCTCTTCGACCGGCCAGAGCAGCAGGTTGGCCCCGGCCGTCAGCGGCGGCCCGAGCAGGCTGGCGGCGGCTGTCCCGACCAGGAGCGCGGGGACGGCATGGCGGCGCGAGCACGGGCACAGTGCCGACGCGGCGGCGGGGGCGGCGGCCAGGAGCGCTGTGAGCAGCCCCTGGCCGCCGAGGAGGCGTTTCGCACGGGCGGTCAGTACGAGCGGCTTGGTGGCGCTCGCCGGCCTGGCGGCTCGCCAGAGCGCCGCGCCTGCCGCCGCCCAGGCGGCGACGGCCAGCGGATGCTCGGTCAGGCGCGCGCCGGCCGCCGTGCTGAGGGCCACGACAGCGAGCGTCCCGGCCGCGCTGCCCAGCGTGCCCGTCGAGGCCCAGCGGTCTCGCTGCTGGAGGGTCCAGCCGAGAAACCGCCCGGTCTGGTACCCCTCCAGTTGAAGCATGTGCAGGCTACGAAGTTGCTGGCGGGTCAGAAACGCAGCCCACGCGGCGACGCCCACGCCAGCCATCGCGCGCCCGGCCAGCTTGCGGAGCCGGCGTCCGTTCGACAGAAAACTCACGGCCCGGATGGTACGGACGCGCGCCCTCTGTCTGCCAGCCATGCGGCAGGTTGCGCTACAGTGTCATGACGCAACGTGCGGACAGGGGGAGACGCGATGCTGAGCATGAGACTTCACGCGGTGGTGATGGCCGTCGTCGCCGTGCTGGGAGGCTCGCTGTCACACCCGCTGCCGGCGGTCGCCGATGGTGCGTGGCTCGACAATGCCGCCGCCACCTGGAACACGGCCGGCATGGCGATCCCGACCGCGCCGCCGTTCGCTGCCACCAGCGATCCGCGCTGCCTGGAGCAGCTCAAGCCGGCCGAGTCGGATGCCGGGCGGGCCATCGAGGCGGCCGGCTGGAAGCTGTTCTCGGGCGACCTGGCCGACACTCACGTGCGGATCGTGCGCGGGCTGGCGGCGTTCGACGGCATGTGCCGCCCGATGGCGTATCAGGTGTTCGCGTTCACCGCCAGCACGCCACCTCAGTTTCTCGGCACGCTCTCGCCGACGCCGATGGACGCGCGGACGGATGGCGCGCTGAACCAGATCGAACTGGTGAACCTGGACCGGGTGATCGCGCGGTACTCGCGGTACAAGGACTCGGACGCGCTCTGCTGCCCGTCTGCCGTGTCGACGGTCACCTACCGTGTGGAGCAGCGCGGCACGGGACAGGTGTTGCTCCGTATGAACACCGTCACCGAGCCGACCTCTGCCGCCGCCCCGACGACCTCGGGCAGCCGGTCGTCGCCCGCGCCGGTGCAGGCCCCGGCCCAGGTCCCACGCGCTCGGTAACAGGCGATGGACCGCTCCGAATCTCTGGCGCCACTCCATGGTGACCTGGTCCTGCTCCGTCAGCCGGTCCCAGCCGATGTGGCGGCGCGGATCGAGGCTCCGCGCGATCCGGAAGAAGACCTGATGTACGGCGGCTCTGGGACGGCGAAGCAGTTCACGGCCCAGGAGGCCGAGGCGTGGTTCGCACCGTACAGCAGGCAGCAGGTCGAGCAGGAGCGCCGCTTCGTGGTGGCCGCGCTCCGATGGCCGGACGGGGGGACGGTTGACTCGCCGGACGGACGCTGCATCGGCACGATCCGTCTGCATCAGATCGTGAGCCAGGATCGGCGTGCGCGGCTGGCGGTGGGCCTGTTCGACCGGCGCTTCTGGTCGCACGGGTACGGCAGCGAGGCGATCCGGCTGGTGCTCGGGTACGGCTTCCGGACGATGCAGCTCCACCGTATCGACTTGCGGGTGCTGGCCTACAACGGCCGTGCGATCCGCGCCTACGAGAAGTGCGGCTTTGTGCGCGAGGGCGTCGAGCGAGAGTCAGCGCTCGTCAACGGCGTCTGGCACGACGACATTATCATGAGCGTACTGGACCGCGAGTTCAACGAACGCGGCCGAACTCACTGATCGAGCGTCGATGGCCGTTGCTGCGCGCCGTGCCTGATGCGCGGGATCACCACGAGCGCATCCGAAACTCGATAGATCAGTACGTACGGCGTCCGAGGAACCACCATCTCGCGGGTGTCTCGGGTGAAGCCGGCGCGCCCCGCGAGCGGAAACTCACCGACGGTTGGACTGCTCCACGGATGCGGCATAGCACGACCGCCGCGGTGCTGGGATCTGGCTCTGCGATGAACGCGTGGATTTCACCCAGCTGACGACCAGCAGTCGAAGGCTCCGGCAGGCAGGCTACCGGCGGGCGTACTTCGGCAGCGCGAACATCGACAGGTGGGTGGTGCCGTCGTAGAAGCGGAGGCCCGGCTCCACGCCGCGCTCGGAGAGGACGCGGTCAATGTACCCGACGGGTAGGGCGGCAGGATCGCGCATGCGGCTGGCCGTGCAGTAGGCCCAGCTGTCCTTGAAGAACGGCACCTCGGCTCGGTAGCGCCGCACGATGGGGAACACGTTGCCGAGCGTCGCGGCGATCTTGTCCTGCCACTCGGTGCGGCCGGGGCCGAACGTGTAGGCCTGGAGCACGATGATGCCGTCCTCGGCGAGCCGTGACCCGACCAGGCGGTAGAACTCCTCGCCGTACAGCTCGCCGATGGGGCCGTCCTCGCTGGGATCGGTGAGGTCGATGACGATCACGTCGAAGCGATCGTCCTGGTCGCGCAGGTAGGCCAGCGCGTCGCCGATCACGACATCGGCGCGCGGATCGTCGAACGCGCCCTGATGCATCTCGGCCAGGTGCTCGCGGCAGAGGTCCACCAGCTCGCCGTCGATGTCCACCATCACGGCCCGCTCGACCGATGGATGGCGGAGCACCTCGCGGAGCGTCGCACCCTCGCCGCCGCCGGCGATCAGCACCCGCTTCGGGGCTGGGTGGCAGACGAGCGAGGGGTGGACCAGCGCCTCGTGGTAGACGAACTCGTCGGCCGCGGCGGACTGCGGCGCGCCGTCCAGGAAGAGGGCGCGCCCGAACGAGCGCGTCTCGACGATCTCGACATCCTGCCACTGGGTCCTGGCGGAGGCGAGCACCTGCGTGATCTCGTAGGCGGCCCGCTCGCCGGGGACCACATCGAAGTCGCGCCATACTGGCGCGGGTCGTGGGTCGTGGGTCGAAGGTGGGAGGGATCCGCCCTCGGAATCGGTCACATGGCTCACGCTGCGCTACTCCACGACCCACGACCCCACCATGTCATCCTGAGTGAAGCGAAGGACCTCACCCACTGACGCGAGCGTTGACGGTCAGCGGGTGAGGTCCTTCGCTGCGCTCAGGACGACCATTGGGAGTCGCGGCATTTTTTACAAGTATCGATGGCCCACGAAACCTTACCGGCCGGCTGCCCGCTTGGCCGCCCGCGCCCGCTCCGTCGCCGCGAGCAGCCGCTTGCGGATCCGGAACGACTTCGGCGTGACCTCCAACAGCTCGTCGGCCGCGAGGAAGTCGAGCGACTCCTCCAGGCTCAGACGGACGGGCGGGGTCAGCCGCACCGCGATGTCGGAGGTCGAGGATCGGATGTTCGTCATCTTCTTCTCGCGGCAGACGTTGACCGCCAGGTCGTCCTCGCGGCTGTTGATCCCGACGACCATCCCCTCGTAGACCTCGGTCTGCGGATCGATCATCGTCTGGCCGCGCCCCTGGGCGTTCGCCAGCCCGTAGGTCACCGCCGTGCCGGCCTCTGACGCGATCAGCGAGCCGTTGCGGGTGGCCTGGAGCGGCCCGCGCAGCGGCTCGAAGCCGAGCAGCAGGCTCGACATCTGGCCCTCGCCGCGCGTCAGCGTCAGGAAGGCGTTGCGGAAGCCGATCAGGCCGCGCGTGGGGATCGAGTACTCGAGCCTGACCCGGCCGCGCCCGTCGTTTTCGAGGTTGGTCATCTGGGCCTGCCGCGCGGCAAGCTGCTCGGTGAGCGGCCCGACGTTCTCGTCGATGGTGTCGATCACCAGTTGCTCGATCGGCTCGACGGTCTTGCCGTTCTCCTGGTGGGTGATGGCCTGCGGGCGCGAGACTTCCAGCTCGTAGCCCTCGCGGCGCATCGTCTCGACCAGGATCGAGAGGTGCAGCTCGCCGCGTCCGCTTACCAGGAAGACGTCCGCGCTGCCGGTCTCCTCGACGCGCAGGGCCACGTTCGTCTCAAGCTCGCGCCAGAGCCGCGCCCGAAGCTGGCGGCTGGTGACGAACTTGCCCTCGCGGCCGGCCATCGGCGAGGTGTTGACGCCGAACGTCATCTGGACCGTCGGCTGCTCGACCTCCAGGCGCGGGAGCGCGTCGGGGGTGTTGGCGTTGGCGACGGTATCGCCGATCTGGACGCCTTCCAGGCTGGTGATCATGACGATGTCGCCGGCCTTCGCCTCCTCGACGGGCACGCGAGCCAGCCCCTCGAAGCGGTAGACCTGGCTGCCGCGCTGGGTGAGCGCCTGGCCCTCGGCGTTGAGCACCACCAGCGGATCGCCGGGGACGTAGCTGCCGCGCGCCACCCGCCCGATGCCGGTGCGGCCCTTGTACTCGTCGTAGCTGATGGCGGTGACGAGCATCTGGAAGCCGCCGTTCAGGTCGGCGGTGGGGGCGGGGATGTGCTGGAGGATCGCCTCGAAGAGCGGCGCGAGCGAGTCGGCCAGCTCGGTCGGCGTGGAGCCGGCCAGCCCCTCGCGGCCGTTGGTGTAGACCACCTCGAACTCGAGATGATCCTCGTGGGAGGCCAGCTCCAGGAAGAGATCCTGCACCATCCCGAGCACGACGGCCGGGCGGGCGTTGGGCCGGTCGACCTTGTTGATGACGACCAGCGGCTTGAGGTTCAGCTCCAGGGCCTTGTTCAGCACGAACCGGGTCTGCGGCATCGGGCCATCGACGGCGTCCACCAGCAGCAGGCAGCCGTCGGCCATGTTGAGGACGCGCTCGACCTCGCCGGAGAAGTCGGCGTGGCCGGGGGTGTCGATGATGTTGATGGTGACGCCGCGATACTGGACGGCGGTGTTCTTGGCGAGGATGGTGATGCCCTTTTCACGCTCCAGGGCATTCGAGTCCATGATCAGCTCGCCGACGCTCTGATTCGCCCGGAAGATGTTGCTCTGCTTGAGCATGGCGTCGACCAGCGTGGTCTTCCCATGATCAACGTGGGCGATGATGGCGATGTTGCGAAGATCGTTCCGCACAGGCGTCTCAGTCAGCGTGCTGCTCGACATGGTCTCCCCAGGGGCACCAGGGCGTGGACGGGAGCCCCTGGCACAGAAAAACGCGGCCTAAGAAAGGCCGCGTCATCGACGGCGTGTGTCGTAGAAACGGAGTATACCAGAGTTGCGGCCCGGTCTCGCTGACAACGCGCAGGCAGGTTGCGAGATGCCGACCCCGATCACCAGCGCTGCTGATGACACCTCAGGGCGACTGCATGTTGAGCGCGTCGTGCAGCGTCGTCGGGGCTTGAAAGCCCCACCTCAGGGAACAGCGGCGTGACCGCCGCCACGTTCATCCTGACGCTCAGCCCCGCGGGCAACCAGATCGTGACGGTTCAAGCGCAGACGGCAAACGAGACCGTCCTGGCTGGCTCGGACTACACGGCGCTCGGGCCAGCAGGCCATTCGTTACGCAGGGCGATTGCATGTTCGCTGGTGTTCCCGAAGCGCGACGAGACGCGCAGGCGGGGGTTGAAACCCCCGCCTACCGTCACGCCGTCGCTGCGCGACGGACGCCGGGAACAGCGTCGTCCGGTGAGACCGGGGCGTCGCGAAGCGACTGCAGGATGGTAGGCGGGGCTTTCAAGCCCCGACGACGCTGCACGACGACATCAACATGCAATCGTCCTGGCGCTGCCCTCAGGGCGATTGCATGTTCGTTGGTGTCCCCGAAGCATCATGGAACGGGCGGTCGGGGACTGAAGTCCCCGCCTACACGCATTCAGTCGCTGCGCGACGGACGCCGGGAACAGCGTCGTCCGGTGAGACCGGGGCGTCGCGAAGCGACTGCAGGAGCGTAGGCGGGGCTTTCAAGCCCCGACGCGGCGGCACGACACACCCAACATGCGATTGCCCTGATTCGTTACGTCCGGATGAAGCCGGAACGGCGTCGGGCCAGTATACTGATGCACTCCTGCTCTGGGCTCGGCTGCCGGAGCTGCGTTTCGACTTGAAGCGGCGTCCCGATGCCAGTATGTCGGGCGTTCCAGACGGGTGACTATGATCCGACCATCGCGCGTCTTCACCGTCGTCCCGACCATCCCGCCGGCGCTCGCCGTCCTCAAGGATCTGGCCTACAACCTCCGCTGGACCTGGGACCATCAGACGGCAGATCTCTTCCGGCGGCTCGATCCGGCACGCTGGGAAGCTACCAACCACAACCCGGTGCTGCTGCTGCGCACCACTGATCAGGTACGCCTGAACGAGGCTGCCCGCGATCCGGCCTACCGCCGCGAGCTTGCGGGCGCGGCTGCCGAGCTTGCCGCCTATATGGACGGCGACGGCGCCGACGTGGCCGCGAAGCCGCGTGTCGCCTACTTCTCGGCCGAGTTCGGGCTGTCTGAGTGCCTGCCGATCTACTCTGGCGGCCTCGGCGTGCTCTCCGGCGATCACCTCAAGTCGGCCAGTGACCTGAACCTGAACCTGACCGCCATCAGCCTCTACTACCGGCACGGCTACTTCGTGCAGCGGCTGCGCCCGGATGGCTGGCAGGAGGAGCAGTACGTCGACAACGATCCGGCGACGCTCCCGGTCACGCCGGCGCTCGGGCCGGACGGCGAGCAGATCCGACTGGAGCTGGGGTTCCCCGGGCGCGACCTCCACGTGCTGGTCTGGCAGGTGCAGGTGGGGCGGATCACGCTCTACTTGCTGGATACGGACCTCGAAGAGAATCAGCCGGCGGACCGCGCCATCACCGGCCGCCTCTACGGCGGCGACCGTGACATGCGTATCCGCCAGGAGCTGCTGCTCGGCATCGGCGGGCTGCGGGTGCTCGACATCATCGGCAAGCGCCCGGAGGTCTGCCACCTGAACGAGGGTCACTCGGCGTTCCTGACGCTGGAGCGCATCCGGCAGCTCATGAACGAGCAGGGGCTGTCGTTCGACGAGGCGCGCGCCGTCGCCGCCGCTGGCATGGTCTTCACGACCCACACGCCGGTGGCCGCCGGCCACGATGCGTTCGAGCCGGGGACCATCGACTACTACCTGGGCGACTACTACCGCGAGCTGGGGCTCTCTCGCTCGGAGTTCATGGCGCTCGGGAGGCTGCACCCGCAGGACGAGAGCGAGCCGTTCTCAATGACGATCCTGGCGCTGCGGCTCACCGCCCGCAGCAACGGCGTCAGCATCCTCCACGGCGACCTCTCGCGGCGGCTGTGGGGCGGCGTCTGGCCGGGGCTGGCCGAGGAAGAAGTGCCGACCGGCAGCATCACGAACGGCGTGCATCTGCGGACCTGGCTCGCGCCCGAGTTCACCGACCTCTACGAGAACATGCAGATGCCGGCCGTCTGGACCGGCGCGTTGGAGAGCAGCCCGCGCGTCAAAGCGGTGGACGAGATCCCCGCTCGCGACCTGTGGGACCGCCACGAGCGGCTGCGCGATGAGCTGGTCCACTTCGTGCGGGCACGGCTGGCGTCACAGCTCGCGCGGCAGAACGCCGGCCCGGCCGAGGTGGCGCGGGCGGTCGAGGCGCTGAACGGCAAGACGCTGACCATCGGGTTCGCGCGGCGGTTCGCCGAGTACAAGCGGGCGGCGCTGCTGTTGCGAGATCCTGACCGGCTGATCCGCCTCGTCACCGACCCGAAGCGGCCGGTCCAGTTTGTGTTTGGCGGCAAGGCGCACCCGCACGATAACGGCGGCAAGGAGCTGCTGCGCCAGTTGTTCGAGATCTCGAAGCGCGAGGAGCTGCGCGGACGGATCGTCGTGCTGGAGGAGTACGACATCGGCGTGGCCCGGCGGATGGTGCAGGGCGTGGACGTCTGGCTCAACACGCCGCGACGGCCGCTGGAGGCCAGCGGCACCAGCGGCATGAAGGCGACGGCCAACGGCGCGATCCACGTCGGGACGCTCGACGGCTGGTGGGACGAGGCGTACCGGGCCGGCCTCGGCTGGGCCATCGGCGACCGCCGCCACTACGACGATCCGAACTTCCAGGACCATCTGGAAAGCAACTCGCTCTACGACCTGCTGGAACGGGAGCTGGTGCCGACCTTCTACGACCGCGACGCCAACGATCTGCCGCAGGGGTGGATCGCCAAGATGCGGGCTTCGATGGGCGGCCTGACCCCGATCTTCAACACCGACCGGATGGTCTCCGAGTACCTGAACCAGTACTACGCGCCGGCCGCCGAGGACTTCCGCACGCTCTCCGCGGACGGCTTCGCGCCGACGCGCGAGGTGGCTGCCTGGGTGGCCCGGGTGCGCGAGGAGTGGCCGAACGTGACGGTGGTGGACGTCCAGGGCCTGTCTGGCGCGGTGGCGGCCGGCACGACGCTGGACGTGGTGGCCGAGGTGGCGCTGGGCGGCCTCAAGCCCGACGAGGTCGAGGTTCACCTGGCGACGGGGCTGCTCGACAGCGAAGGGGTCTTGTCCGGCCCCAGGCTGACGGTCCTCGACCGACGTGGCGCGGGCCCGGATGACACGTACCGCTTCGGCATCGAGAGCGTGAGCGTCGAGCGGAGCGGTCGACACGGGTTCGCGGTGCGGGTGGTGCCGCGCCACCCGTCGCTGCCGATCCCGTTCCCGCTGGGGCTGGTGCGCTGGAGCGACTGACTCCTACGCTTTCTTCGCCCCGCGATCCTTCTCGGACAGATGCTCGAACGTCTCGCCGGTCGCGCAGATGGTCCGGGTCACTGCGCGACCGCCGTACACCCAGTAGATCCGCATGACCGTCGTGCCGCGATTGATGAAGCAGTGCGGCACGCCGGCCGGCACCCAGGTCACGTCCTCCGGCTGGAGTGGGAACTCATCCTCGCCGATGACGGCCGTAGCCTGCCCTTCGAGGATCATCACCGTCTCTTCGACGTTGTGCGTGTGGAGCGGCAGCGCCGTGCCCGGCTCGAAGATGGTCATGCCGGTGGTGACCTTGTTGCCCTCGGTGTTCCACTTGCCGATCAGCGGAACGGTCTTGACGCCGGTGCCGCGGTCGAACAGCTCGATGTCGGCGGGATGGAGGATCTGGGGATCGCTGACGCGCTCGTCAGCCGTCGACTGCGCGCTCTGCTCGCTCATCGTGCCTCCCTGCGCCGTCGCCTGGGCCGTACCGGCGCGGACGCGGCGGTTGTGCCTGAGGATAGCGCCAGCCGCCGGCCTGCTGTCGACTGCTGGCAGCAATCCGCGCCGCGAGTTTCACAGGTGTGAGATCATGAAGCGTCACGTCTTCGGCGCGTGTGCGTTCTCTTGATGCGGGGCGCGCACCGCCGGGCTCCCACGAGGGCCGCAGGCTCGCCTCTTGAGGAGAATTGCCACGATGATCAGTCACTCGCTGACGGACGCCCTGAACGAGCAGCTCAAGCAGGAGCTGTACTCCTCGTATCTGTACCTGCAGATGTCGGCCTACTGCGAGTCGCAGAACCTGCCGGGCTTCGCGCACTGGATGCGTTTGCAGTCCGAGGAGGAGCGCGGCCACGCGATGAAGTTCTACGACCACATCCTTGACCGTGGCGGTCAGGTGGTGCTGGCCTCGCTGCCGCAGCCGCCGAGCGACTACCAGGGGCCTATCGCCATTTTCGAGCTGGCGCTCGGCCACGAGCAGGAGATCACCTCGCTGATCGAGCAGCTGTACCGGCAGGCCGAGGCCGAGCAGGACCACTCGACGCAGGTGTTCCTGCAGTGGTTCATCTCTGAGCAGGTCGAGGAGGAGAAGACGGCCTCAACGGTGCTGGAGACGCTCCGGATGGCCGGCGACAACAAGGTCGCGCTGCTGATGATCGACCGGGAGCTTGGCGCACGGGCGGCAGCCGGGGCCTGACGTCCGTCACTCTGAGGCTGGTGACCTCACCTCCAACCATCGGGATGACCTCACCCTCGGGCGTTGGGGGTGAGGCCTTCCGACGGCTGCTCTCAGACCTCGATCAGCCCGACATAGTTCTCGGCCAGCGAGGTCGCGGCGGCCTTCGACGAGATGACGTACCGCAGCTGCGAGAGCTGGAGCCGCTGCTGGAAGATGTCGTCCGTCTCGAAGCGGTGCAGCAGCGAGGTCATGAACCACGAGAAGTGCTGCGCCCGCCAGACGCGCCGTAGGCAGACCGACGAGTAGGCGTCGAGCTTCTCCATGCTGCTGGAGCGGTACCATGCGGCCAGCCCATCGGCCAGTACGCGCACGTCGGCCACGGCGAGGTTGAGTCCCTTTGCGCCGGTCGGCGGCACGATGTGGGCGGCGTCGCCGGCCAGGAAGAGCCGCCCGTACTGCATCGGCTCCACCACGTAGCTCCGCATGGCCGTGATGCCCGATTCGAGGATCGGACCCTCGTTCACCCTGGCGCCGTCGCGGGTGGCGAGCCGGGTCCGCAGCTCCTGCCAGATCCGCTGCTCGGGCCAGTTGCTCAGCTCCTCGTCGGGCCGGACCTGGAGGTACAGGCGGCTGACCTCAGCCGAGCGCATGCTGGAGAGCGCAAAGCCCCGCGCGTGGTTGGCGTAGGCGACCTCAGTCGAGGTGGGCGGGGCGGCGGCCAGGATGCCCAGCCAGGCGAACGGGTAGGTGTGGTCGTAGGCGGTCAGCACGCCGGGCGGGATCGCGCCGCGTGAGATGCCGTGGAAGCCGTCGCAGCCGGCCACGAAGTCGGCGTGCAGCTCGCGGATCTCGCCGTCCTGCTCGTAGCGCACGCTCGGGGAGGCTGAGTCGGGGTTCTCGATACTCATGGCCCCGGCCTCGAAGCGGATCTGGCCGCCGGCTGCCAGCCGCGCCTGGATGAGATCCTTGACGACCTCCTGCTGGCCGTACACGGTGATGGACCGGCCGCCGGTCAGCTCGGTCAGGGGGATGCGGTGGCGCTGGCCGTCGAAGCGGAGCTCGATGCCATCGTGCACCATCCCCTCGCGGGTCATCCGCTCGCCGACGCCGATCTCGTTGAGCAGGTCAACGGTGCCCTGTTCGAGGACGCCCGCGCGGACGCGGCGCTCGACGTACTCCCGCGAGCGGCTTTCGAGCACGACGGACTCGATGCCGGCCCGCGCCAGCAGGTGCGAGAGGGTCAGGCCGGCTGGCCCGGCTCCGACGATGGCAACCCCTGTCCGCTCCATCAGCAACCTCGACCGGTGAGTCGTCGGGGCGGCGTCGCCCACGGCAGCATCAGGATAGCGGTCTCGGGCGCCGCCCGGTATGTGCCTGCGAGCGTGCTGACGCCGTGTTTGGCTGGCGGCTGGCTGGCAGGTTCAGGACATTCGCTGACAGCGCTGTGTCAGCGAGATTTCAGTCCCCTGCCAGCCAGCCCGCCGTCCCCAGGGCGTTGTCTTGTGTGAAGTCAGACAGGCGACTCCCGACGGAGGAACATCATGAACGTCAGTACCGTCAATTCGTCCAGCGCGATGCAGGGCGCACAGGGCATGCGCCGACCGCCGAAGCTCTCCGACGAAACCGTGAGCGCGCTCGCGGACAAGCTCCGCGTCTCAGCGGATGAGCTGAAGACGAAGCTGGAGTCCTCGGACGATCCACGCAAGGTGCTCGATCAGCTGGCTCAGGAGAAGGGCGTCTCGACGGACGAGCTGCGCGAGGTTGTCCGCGCGACGGCCCCGCAGCGGGCCGGTCAGACTGGTGAGGCCGGCCCCCCGCCGCCCCCTCCTGGTGGCGCCGGCGGCCCTGGCGGCGTCTCGTTCGACGACGAGGCCGGTCAGAAGCTGCTGGAGACGCTCGCGGACAAGATGGGTACGTCATCCGATGAGTTGAAGTCGCGCCTGGACAGCGGCGAGAGCCTGAAGGACATCCTCGACGCGTCGGGGCTGTCGCACGAGGATGTCAAGTCGGCGTTCGAGGAGGCGTTCAAGTCGGTCAAGCCGTACAACGCCAGCGGCTCGACCGCCGACAGCGCGGCGCTGTCGTACAGCACCGTGGACGTGTCGGTCTAGCGGCCACACAATCGCCAGGGATGGCGTGGGGGTCGTCTGTCGTGACACGACGACCCCGCCTGCAGGATGCGGCGCTCCGTGGGGCAGTCACGGACTTCATCGCCCGAAGCGCGAGCTGGCCCGCGCGCCTGGACGGCCACCTCGCGAATAGTGATCCGGCATGCATCGTGCGGCGTATCTTCTGTGAGGGTTGCGGGCAGCTCTCACCTCGTCGTCAGGGATGGCGGGGATCCCAACCAGGAGGTGCGCTCATGCGCACGCTGTTCGAGCTCGATTCTGACATCGAGATCGTGAACGATCCGATGGACGGCATGGACGACCTGTCGAACCAGCCGATCAACGACGCCGACGACTGAACCTCGATCCTGCACGGATCGCGGAACAAGAACGAGCGCCCCGGCCAGCCTGGCCGGGGCGCTCTGATGTGTAGGAGACGTGGACCCTGGTCAGACCTCCGAGGTGAAGGTTCGCTGGGGCCAGTCACGTCATCCCGACCGAAGCGAGCCGCCAGCCCCATCACGTCATCCCGACCGAAGCGAGCTTGCGAGCGAAGCGGAGGGATCCTCCCCGCTGGCGCGACGGTTGAATGTCAGCGGGTGAGATCCTTCGCTGCGCTCAGGATGACATTCCTTCTCGCACGATTTACATGAGTGCGGCATATCGTGCGTGCGCCACGATGGCCCACCTCTCTTGCGCACATGCTCTGTGGCCTGACAGGGGACGCAGGGTGAGGGCCTGCCGCAGCAGTCAGGGCTGTCTGCCCCGAGCATGAGTGAGTCCCCGGCGGAATGCAGCCTTTGCTCGCTGACTGCGCCTTCACCGTGTTGGCCATCACGTGGGGGAGGGGTTCCCCGGCGGAATGCAGCCTTTGCTCGCTGACTGCGCCTTCACCGTGTTGGCCATC
>JADZEM010000171.1 GCA_020850535.1 Chloroflexota bacterium | reverse complement strand
GATCCACTTGCGCGTGTTGGTTGAGCGTCGTGGGGTCGATCACGTCAACCGCCAGAGGTCAGCGTCAGGCTGTAGGCGCTCTGGAGTCCGTCGCCTACGGTGCCGTCCAGCGTGATGCTGGCGTACAACGAGCGGTCCAGCATGGCGCCGCCGCCGGTCGCCGCCTGGGTGAACACCGCATGCTCACGCAGCGCTGGCGTGCCCGAGTCGAGCGTGTTGGTGGCCGTCGAGGTGTAGATGTTGGCTGACGGCTGGGTGGCCGTTCCGGTCGCCCGAACGTTGCCGGTGTACTCGGTGGTCAACTCCGTTACGAGCGCCGTCTGCGCCGCCGCCTCAGCCGTGGATCCCGTCCCCAGGCCGTGGTAGCGGAAGTTGCTCAGCGTGAACCCCACGCCCACGTCGAGCGCGTCCACGACGGCCGCCACGAACGCATCGGTGACGACGCGCCGCGAGACGATGCCGTACTCCTCGACGCGCTGCCCGGCCCAGAACCGCGACTCTGGCCGGCGGAACACGGTGATCTCCAGCTGGGTCTCGATGATGCCGACGCGGGTGATGTGCTCCAGCACCTCAAGCGCCATGTCCGTCGGCAGGAAGTCCATCGCCGTCCGCAGCACGCGGCCCAGGTCGGTCTTAGGCGTCCACGTCAGCAGCCGCTTTCGCAGCGTGTTGTGTGCGTCGGTCGGGAGCGGCCGGATGATGTTCGCTACGGCCATCGGATTGCCCTCCAGAGTGCGCGGATGGCCAGCACAGCACGCTGGCGCCAGGACCGCCGCCCGCGCACCACGCGCAGGCGAACGCTCCCGGATGGCTCTACGGCGCCGAACATCAGGCCGCCGTCACATAGGCCCCGTCGTCGAGCGGCACGTAGAAGATCGCCCACTTGACGCTGCCTGTGTTGGACGCCGCACAGCTCAGATCGATGGTCCCAGCGGCCACGATCGCGGGGCGATCCTGCCCGGCGACGGAGCCTGCCGTTGTTCCACGCATGGCGTCGGACGCGAGCCCGGAGATCGAGTACAGCGTGCCGACCTCGTCAGCGGTGATGTCGAGGACCGCGCACAGATCGGCATCCGTACCGGTCGTCGGGTTTGCAACGATCTTCGTATTGTTGGCCTGCGTCTGGATGACCGTCGTCACCTCGCCAACAATTCCAAGCACGGCGATCCGCCCGCCGACCACGTTGAACAGCGCCGACTGTGTCGTCTGCGGCAGCGCGGCCGTAGACCGCTCGACAGCCAGGCCGAAGAGCAGGTTGCGAAGCACCTGTCCGTTCGGCATCCGGTTCGTGATAGCCATCTCAGCTCCAAATGCAGAAGGCCCGAGCGCGTGCTCGGGCCTTCGTGAGCGCGGTGGACGCCGCCGTTAGTCGACGGTCGGGTCGATGGTGAAGCCGTCCGTCACCGGACCGCTGTAGCGCGAGCCGTACAGGATGTACTCAGCTGACACAATGTTGGCCGAGTTGCTCGCCCCGAGCTCGACCTGCACACAGTCGTAGTCGCCAAGCTCGGAGGCCGGGATGTCGATCATGAACTGATCTTCACCGGAGCCCGTGCTGCTGGACGTGATCGATGCGGCAGGCGTGACGGCGGTCCAGGTTGGCGCGCCACCGAGAGCACCGGTCCGCTTCCACGCATGGTTGAGGGTGATGCCGTTGCTGTTGCCCCCACCGCTGACATCGGTGGCCTTGTCGACGGTGATCGCTGTGGTCGCGGCGTTCCCCATCGCGATATGCACGAGGATCAGCACGCCCTCGTACCCCTTGAGGCTGACCCAGTCGCCCGACCGTGCCGAGCCGCCCGCAATCGGCGCAATTCCAGAGGCCCAGCGGATGCTTTCCGCCAGGAGCTGCTTGCTCATGTGGATGCTCTCCCGTAAGAAAACCAGGAGGTGCGGAGCTCATCGGCCCCGCACCCGGAACGGATTACGAGCGGGTCGCCAGCGCCACGAAGGGCGAGAGCGTGTTGGACCCCTGGGCCGGCGTCAGGGCGGACTGCCAGAGCGGCTGTCCATCCACACGCAGGGTGAATCGGTACGTGGCTTCGTCGTAGAGGAACCGGACGTGCAGCGAGCTTGCCGACTGCATGCCGCCCTTCTCCGCGACGATGTACTGACTCATGTCGGCCAGGATGATGTCCCCGACCGTTCCGAGCGTTGAGCACTGCTCGATGGGAATCATCGGGCGCCCGAAGAGCGTGCCGTACGGACTGGCCGAAAGCCCGCCCGGCGGCATGTAGATCGGCGCCCCGCCGGTCCCGACGATCAGCCCCATCGTAAACAACTGGGGCTCAACGTCCTGGTTGTAGAACCACACCGCATTCTGACGGGACGGCCCCCACATGCGCGCCCACATCTTCACGAGGTTCTCGACGACGATAGTCGCCGCCGCCTGCCCGGTCTCCTTGGCTACCGACACGAGCGCCGGGCAGTTGAGGATGCCCAGCGGCTGCCCGGCCCCCGCGCCACGGAGACCCGCGTCGTCGAGCTTGAAGCCGAACTCCTCAGAGAACGCCTGCATGCCGACGCTCTCCAGCGCGGCCGCATCCGCCACCAGTTCGTCGGTGGCGTAGAAGATTGCCATCAGCTTGTTGAGCGTCAGTTCGATCTGGCGGAATCGCGGGCGGCTCGCCGTGACGGTATCGGCCTCGGCGGCCCAATACGCCTGGACGCCGCCCCAGCGCGAGCCGTTGGCGCGGCTGGTCTCATTGATCCCGTTGATCTTGAGGCCGTTCGCGCCGCTGCTGATCGGGATGTGCCGAGCACGGCTCATCACCTGCCCGGTCTGGTAGGCTCGCCGCAGCAACTCAGACGAGAAGTCCTGCTGCACCAGATAGCCACCGTCCGACGCAACGCTCTCGTTGGCGCCAGACGCTGCCGCTCGATAGGTCAGGCGAGGGTCGATCTGTGCGCCTGGCCCCTCGGCCCGCGCGACGGCTTGGAGAAACTCGCCGAAACCGGACCACGGCTTGTCAGCCGCGCGGTTGTGGCCGCCCGTGATGCGTGGCTCCTCTGGCGTGTTGCGGCTGGCCTCGATGGCTGCCGCACGGCGCTCAGCCTCTCGGTCGATGTCACCGCTGACCACCTTGCGCCGAGCGTTGATCGCGTCGATCTTCCCCCGCTCCTCGTCGGTCAAATCGCGCCCCTCTGCCTCGGCAGCCTTGAACACGGCCTCACCATCGGCCGTCAGCTTGTCACGCTCCGCCAGGAGCGCATCGTATCGCGTGGTCGCCATGCTGGCGTCCTCCCGTGATGCTGGCCGAGTCCTGCCGGCCGCGAATGCAAAAGCCTTCGCCCCGATTGGCGAAGGCTTGAAGCTGGAATGGGTTGCAGTTGGTGCTAGGCGTGAAGCTCGAAGCGCCGACGTTCATCCTCGGCGCGGCTGCCAGCCCCGCCGCGCCGCCCGGCCAGACGCTCAACGGTCTGGGCCATCGTGCCGACGCGGTCGGCCATCCCGAGCCGTACGGCCTCGTCGGCGCCCACCACGCGGCCCTGACCGAAGCCGCCGCGCACATCGGCGGGCTTGACGCCGCGCCCGCGGGCCACCGCCCGAACGAACATGCTGTAGTAGTCGTCCACGCGGGCCTGAATCGCCCCGCGAGCCTCCTCAGAGAGCGGCTCGAAGGGGTTGCCCTCGGTCTTGTACTTGCCGGCCGAGATCAGCGTGACCGTCACCCCCTCGGCCTCCAGGGCGGCGCTGATGTCCTCGTGCGCTGTGAACACGCCGATGCTGCCGACCTCGCCGCTCGGCGTGACGACGATCTCGTCAGCCGACGACGCGATCCAGTACGCCGCCGAGGCCG
>JADZEM010000170.1 GCA_020850535.1 Chloroflexota bacterium | reverse complement strand
GTTCATTGGTGTCCCCGAAGCATCATGGAACGGGCGGTCGGGGACTGAAGTCCCCGCCTACAGTCACGCCGTCGCTGCGCGACGGACACCGGGCACGGACAGGGACTGGTGAGACTACAGCGTCGCGAAGCGACTGCAGGATCGTAGGCGGGGCTTTCAAGCCCCGACGCGGCGGCACGACGACATCAACATGCAATCGCCCTGGGAGGACGCTGCCAGAGGAGGACCGGCAGGCGCACGAAACCGGTAGAATCTCCCGCTCGAGGCAGCGCGCTCGCCAGCCTGCCAGCCTCACCCGGCCACCCTACGAGCATCGCAACGATCTGCGAGGACGACTATGACCGCGACCGCCGACACCCAGACCGCCTTCGGTGAGGGCGTCGTGCTGCTCACCCGGCACGCGGGCATCGCGACGGTCACGATCAACCGACCGAAGCAGCACAACGCCCTGTCGAGCGCCACCTGGCAGGGCCTGGGCGCTGCCGTGGCCGCCGCGGACGCCGACCCAGCCGTCAGCGTCGTCGTGGTGCGCGGGGCCGGGCATCGGGCGTTCAGCGCCGGCGCGGACATCAAAGAGTTCGAGACGACGCGGGCGACCGAGGCTGGTGCACAAGCCCATCAGGACACGGTGCAGGCCTGCCTGGGCGCGCTTGAAGCAGCGGCCAAGCCGATGATCGCCATGATCCACGGCTACTGCATCGGCGGCGGCTGCGAGGTCGCGCTGATGGCCGACATCCGCATCGCCGACGAACGCGCCGAGATCGGGATTCCCTCCGCCAAGATGGGGATCCTGCTGGAGCTGGGCTACATCCGCCGCCTCGTCGCCACGGTCGGGCCGGCCAACGCCAGCCAGATGCTGTTTACCGGCCAACGGTTCCCGGCCGCGCGAGCGTTGCAGATGGGGCTGGTCAACGAGGTCGTGCCGAGCGACGCGCTGGAGGCCCATACCTACGCGCTGGCGGGGACGATCCGCGACGCCGCCCCGACCTCCGTCCGCTGGGCCAAGCGCTCGATCCAGGCGATCCTGCGCGACCCGACTTTGCAATCGTATACGGACTGGGAGATGGAGCGGGTCTCGGTCTCGGAGTCGCCGGAGTTCCGCGAGGGCGTCCGCGCCTTTCTGGAGAAGCGGCAACCGCGCTTCAACGGCTGAAGGGCCGCTCACCAGCCCCACACAGCCCGGCCGCGCGGCTCCCAGTGAGCGGGACAGTCTCCGAGCACCCTCGCCGTCGGCTCCCGTGCGCCGGACGCCCGCCCCTGCGATCTACGACGTTTTGTCCTGTACCTGTCCGCACCGCCACGCGCCCCGTCGCCAACGGTTGCCCGAGGCGCACCACCTGGAGTCACCCATGTACCTGGAGGAGATCCTCGACACCACCGAGCTGACACGTCTCGTGGCCGAGAACTACATCACGGCCCGCGGTCACCCGACGGTGCCGTACAAGATCCTGAACTACACCCCGAAGACGCAGTTCGCCCGCCACTGGACCCCTGGACGGAGATCTCGCGCGGGTTGATGTACGACACGCGCGACGGCAGGATCGCCGGGCGGCCGTTCCGCAAGTTCTTCAACTGGGGCGAGCGCGAGGTCACCATTCCCGACGAGCCGTTTGTGGCCTACGAGAAGATGGACGGCTCGCTCGGGATCTCGTACACCGACGCCGACGGACTGCCCTCGCTGGCGACGCGCGGCTCGTTCACCTCGTACCAGGCGCGGCGGGCGTGCCAGATCCTCCGCGCGCAGTACGCCCACACCCTCGACGCCATCGTGGCGCTCGGGCGGGTGACGCTGTGCTTCGAGATCATCCTGCCGGAGTACAGAATCGTCGTGGACTATGCCAGCCGGCTTTCAGACCTGGGCGCGCGGGCACATTGACGAGATCCAGGGCAGGTACACCGAGATCGAGGGGAGCAGCCGCGCGGCGTTCGAGGCCATCATGGCGACCAACCCACCCGACATGGCGACCAACCCACCCGACCAGACGACGTTCGCGCTGGCGGCAACCCGTCAGCCGCACAGCGCGATCCTCTTCCGCCTGTACGACGGCACGCCGTTTGACGACGTGCTCTGGAAGCTGGTGCGGCCCGGCCCGGCCGACCCGTTCCGTGCGGAAGTGTAGAGAGGGGGTCGTGGGTCGTGGGTGGTAGATCGTGGCAGCTGATGTGCGCCGCTGCATCATAGCAAGCACGCAACTCCCCATGTCATCCTGAGCGCAGCGAAGGACCTCACCCGCTGGCCGTCCACGCTCACCCACCTGCTGCCCCTCGACATTTGCGTCAGCGGTCAGCAATGAGTCTGTCATCCTGAACGAGCGAGCTTGCGAGCGACGTGAAGGATCTCCCAACCTTGACGGTCAGCGGGTGAGGTCCTTCGCTGCGCTCAGGATGACAACTGAAGCTTGCATGTTTTCACATCATTTCCACGACCCACGACCCACGACCCACGACCCACGACCCACGACCCACGACCCACGACCCACGACCCACGGAGGGACAACATGGCAGACAGAGAGCGTCGGAGAGAACTGGTCTCCGAATACAAACGGTCGCACCCCGAAGCGGGCGTCTACCGCATCCTCAACGGCACGAACGGGAAGTCGTTGCTCGGCTCGGCGTTGAACCTGAACAGCGTCCGCAGCAAGATGACATTCGCCGGCAAGAGCGGCACGACGGGCGGCCTCGATCACCGCTTGAACGCCGACATCCGGCAGCACGGCATCGAGGCGTTCACGCTGGAGATCCTCGAAGTGCTGGACATCCGCCCCGAGCAGACAGACGCCGAGATCCGCGCGGATCTGACGGCGCTCGAAGCACTCTGGCGCGAGAAGCTCGATCCAGCCACACTCTATTGGACGAGCGCCGAGAAGCGGGAACGAATCGCTCCTCATCCTTGTTGCAATCAGGTGAGCAGGCCGCTGGCGCCGCTCACCAAAGGAGGTCACCATCATGACGGTTGCTGCTGACACCGTTACCGTCTACACCACCAATACCTGCCCATGGTGCGTGCGGGCGAAGGAGTTCCTGAAGCAGAAGAACGTCCCGTTCCAGGAGAAGAATATCGAGCGTGACCCGGTCGCCGCGCGCGAGATCATGCAGCGGACCGGCCAGATGGGGGTGCCGGTCATCACGGCCGGCAGCGAGGTGATCGTCGGGTTTGACCGGCCGCGCCTGGAGCAGTTGGCGACGCGCTACGCTGCCCCTGCCGAGGACGCGCCCCCGCCGCCGCCCGCCCCGAAGATCGGACTGCGCGTCAAGGACGGCTCTGGCGGCGCGCTGGTCGACGCGGTGCGCCCAGGCCTGCCCGCCGAGGCAGCCGGCGTCCGCGTCGGCGACCTCGTGACCGAGATCAACGGACGGCCGGTGCGCTCCGGTGCCGATCTGGAGAACGCGCTCGCGCAGTTGCAGGCCGGCCAGTCGGTGGCCTTCGATCTGCGCCGCGACGGCCGACGCACCCGCCTCCGGATGAGCCTCTGACGCATGGGTCGTGGATCATGGGTCGTGGATCATGGGTCGCGGATCATGGATCGTGGGTATCTTGCCCTACGACCTACGATCCTCGCCCCTCGACCCACTACCCGTGGTCCACGTCCAGGCCGGCCGGCATCCCGACCGGCACGCCGGGTGCTGGCGCCGCCGTGAACGGCCACGGCGTGTCCCCGAAGATCTTGCCCGGGTTCATGATCCCCTTCGGATCGACGGCCTGCTTGATCCGCTTCATCACGTCGAGGGCCGGGCCATGCTCGCGGGCCATGTAGGGCGCACGCGCCACCCCGACGCCGTGCTCGCCAGTCGTCGTGCCGCCCATCTTGAGCGCTAGCTCGTGGATCTCGTCCGCCACCAGCAGCACGCGCCGGACCTCGTCGGCGTCGCGCCCATCGATCAGGTGGCCCGGGTGCAGCCCACCGCCGCCGATGTGCCCGTAGGTAGCAATCGGGATGTTGTGCCGCTTGCTGATGTCCTGGATCGCGCGGAGCGTCTCGGGGATGCGGCCGACCGGCACGCACAGATCCTCGCCACAGTAGGCCCGGTTCGAGCCCGGCCGCAGCACGCCGACCGCTGCGCCCACCACCGAGCGCGCCTCCCAGAGCGCCGCGATCCGCTTCGGCTCATCTGACCAGTCCACGCTGCGCGCCAGCGGCCGCACCAGCTCGGTGATCTTCTCGGCGTCCCAGCGCACGCCCGGCGGGTTGCCATCCACCTCGAAGAGGATCACGGCCTCGCAGTTCGGGAGACCCATCGCCGGACGGTAGATGTTGACTGCCTGGATGCTGCGCTCGTCGAGGATCTCGACCGCTGACGGGCTGATGCCGCCGCCGAACACCACCTGGACGGCCTGCCCGGCGTTCTCCAGCACGTCGAAGACGGCCATCACGATGGCCTTGGCGGGCGGGATCGGCATCAGCTTGAGCCGCAGCTTCGTGATGACGCCGAGGACGCCCTCAGCCCCGACGATCAGCTTCGTCAGCTCCAGGCCGGCCGACGACTGCTTCGCACGGGAGCCGACCGAGCCGGTCTCGATGATCTCCCCGTTCGGCATCACGATGTCGAGGCCCAGTACCCAGGCAGCCGTCGGGCCGTACTTGACGGCGCGCATGCCGTGGGCGTTGGTGGAGGCCATCCCGCCGACCGTCGCCATCCGCGAGGAGCCAGGGTCCGGCGGGAAGATCAACCGGTGCTTCGCCAACTGGTCGTTGAGCTTTGCGTGGACGACGCCCGGCTCGCAGATCACCTGCATGTTGGGCAGATCGACCTCAAGCACCCGATTCATGGCGTTCATCGCCAGCACGATGCCGCCCTCGACCGCCACCGAGGCCGCCGTCTGCCCGCTGGCCGCGCCGCGCGGCGTCACCGGGACCGCGTGCTGATCGGCGTAGCGCATGACGGCCGCCACGTCCTCGGCAGCCCGCGCGATGACCGCCACGTCGGGCGGGATCGGGTTGAGCTGGGTCAGGAACGAGGCGTCGTAGCCGTAGGTCTGCAGCTCGGCCGGCTGGTCGAGCACGTCCGAGTGCTTCAGCAGCGCGCGCAGGTCGGCCGCGAGCTTCGCACGGTCAGGCCGCCCTGCCGCGCCGCTCGCATGGCCGTTCGCGCGTCCGTTGGTCGCCATCGCGTCCCCTCCCAGGCTTCAGGGTGTCAGGTGGTCGACTTCAGGGTGTCAGGTGGTCGACTTCAGGGTGTCAGGTCGTCAGGTCCGTCGCCGAGAACGTCGTCGATGCCGTCGGGACCGGCAGATCGGCGCCCGGCGCCTGGAGCTGCCCCAGCACCGTCCAGACGATCCCCGGTCCGCTCAGCGCACCGTAGATCAGGGCGCTGGCCGGCACCATCAGAATCGAGAGGGTCATCCCCGTCAGCGAGAGCGACTCGGCCACCATCAGGCTCACGGCGCTGACGGCGATCCAGAGGCTCGACACCGGCAGCTCGCGCCTCAACGCCGCCAGCTGCCCCGCGCCGACAATCGCACCGAAGATCAACTTGAGAAACAGGAACGCCAGGATACCCGGCAGCCAGTTCTGGATGGCCCCCGTCACCAGCGCGCCGACCAGCCAGGCAGCCGTCGTGGCGACGATCCAGGGCGTGCGAATGCGCCTGCCGAGCCAGACCTCCAGGACGATGGCCTGACCGGTCGCGATCCCCGCCGCCACGAACGCCAGCACCACCGTGCTGCTCAGCCACTGGGCGATGGTCGGGATCAGGCTGGTCGAGGCGGGCGTGGGCGGCACCAGCAGAAACGGCAGCATCATCAGCCAGCCGCCAATCGCGCCGAGCACCATGCCCAGGCTGGCGCCACCAACGGTGGCCGTGACCCAGGCCAGCCACCCCTGAAGGGCAGTCCGACCAGGCACGCGGGTATTCGCTACGGCTGGCATGAGGGACAGCCTCCCCTCCGGTCGTATGTGGCGGTCCGCCAACCGCGTACGGTGCACAGCATGCCGAGCGGCTACGGCGCGGTTGCCTCGTCGAGCAGTTCGACGAGGTGCCTGACCCGCGTGTTGGCTCTCCGCTCGGCCAGGCCGCTCTGGAGCTGAATGAGGCAGCCAGGATTGGCCGTCACGATGACCTCGGCCTGTGTGGCGGCAGCATGATCGAGCTTGCGCTGCTGAAGCTGGCGCGACTCGTTCGGGTTGGTGAGGTTGTAGACGCCGGCGCTGCCGCAGCAGAGCGTGCTCTCGGCCATCTCGCGCAGCTCCAGGCCGGGGATGGCGTTGAGCAGCTTGCGGGGCGGCTGCACGATCCGCTGGGCGTGCGCGAGGTGGCAGGGCTCCTGGTAGGTCACCGCCACGTTCAGGGGGTGGCGCATCGGCAGCGTGCGGCCAGCCAGGAACTCGGTCACGTCCTTGACGCGGGCGCTGAACGCCTTCGCGCGGGCGGCCCACGCTGGATCGTCGCGGAAGTGGTGGCCGTAGTCCTTGAGCATCGCGCCGCAGCCGGCCGAGTTGATCACGATGGCGGCGTCCCCATCACGCTCGAACGCCTCGATGTTGGCGCGCGCCATCAGCTTCGCGCCCTCAAGGTCGCCGCTGTGGGCGTTGAGCGCGCCGCAGCAGCCCTGTCCGGCCGTGTTGACCACGTCGCAGCCCGAACGCTGCAGCACGCGGATGGTGGCGCGGTCGATGTCGGCCATCGCCGTGGACATCACGCAGCCGGCGAAGAACGAGACCGGGGTCGGGGTCGGGGCGACGTCGGCAGGCGTCGCCCCGCCGCCGGCGGCCACCTCCGCGGCGTACCGCTCGCCCTTCGGCACCAGGAACGGCCGCGAGACCGTCGGCAAGAACGCCTCGGCCGCCTGCATCCCCAGCAGCCGCACGATCCCCAGCGCCCGCGCCAGCTTCTGAATCCCGAGCGTCTGGTACAGCCAGAGCGCCAGCACGAACAGGCGGAACAGGCCCATGTTGGCGAACAGTTTGCGGAACACCACGTGCCGAATCAACCGCTCGCGCCAGCCGCGCTTCGTCCGCGGCTCGACGGCCGTGCGGAAGGCGACCTGGAGCGGGTCCATGTGGACGCCGGCCGGGCAGACCGCCGTGCAGGCGTCGCAGATCAGGCAGTTGGACTCGTGCTGCAACAGCTCGGGGGTCAGCTCCAGCACGCCATCGTGGACGGCGCGGGCCATCGCCACCCGGCCGCGCGGGCTCTCGGCCTCGCGCCCGCTCAGGACGTACGTCGGGCAGGAGGTCAGGCACTGCCCACAGCGGACGCAGGAGAGCATGTTGCCGTACTCGGAGCCGAGCAGGTCCAGCTCCAGGCGCACCGGCGAGGTTGCGTTCATCGGCTCGTGGCGGCCACCGGGGTCGCCACGGCCTGCTGGCCGGCCACGAACGCCCGCTGGGCCGCCGCCACACCAGCGCCCAGCTCCACCGGCACGCCCGCCTCTGCGAGCGCCATCTCGACGCCCGCGAGCGTCCCGAGGACTTCCAGCTCGTTGAGCGACCCGAGATGGCCGATGCGGAAGATCTTGCCGCGCACCCGGCCCAGCCCGACGCCCAGCGCGAGGTCGTAGCGCTCGCGGGCGATCTTCATCACGTCCGCCGAGTCGATACCGTCCGGCGTGCAGACCGCCGTCAGGCTGTTCGAGACCAGGGCCGGGTCTTCGCAGAGATTCTTCAAGCCCCAGGCGTCCACGGCAGCCCGCACCGCACCGCCCAGGCGCGCATGCCGGCCGAACACGTTGTCCAGCCCCTCTTCCAGCAGCATCGTGGTGGCTTCGCGCAGGCCGAACAGCAAGAGCGTGGCCGGGGTGTACGGGTAGAAGCCGGTCGCGTTGTCGGCGATGATCCGCCGCCAGTCCCAGAAGTTGCGGCGGCTCCCGCCGTGCTCGCTGGCGGCCAGGGCGCGCGGCCCGACGCACAGCAGCGCCATGCCGGGCGGCAGCATCAGCCCCTTCTGGCTGCCGGTCAGCGTCACGTCGACCTTCCACTCGTCCATGCGGAAGTCGATGCTGGCCAGCGAGCTGACGGTGTCCACGATCAGCAGCGCCTCGTGGCCGGTGGCGTCGAGCGCCTGCCGCACCGCCTGCACGTCGGAGGTCACGCCTGTGGACGTCTCGTTGTGGACGACCAGCACGGCCTTGTACGCGCCGCTGCCGCCCCGGTCCGCCCGCAGCTTCTCCTCGACCAGGTCCGCCGGGACACCCTGGCCCCAGCGCAGCGGCGCCTCGTCCACCTCGATGCCGAGGTTGCGGGCGGTTTCCGCGAACAGGGTGCTGAAGTGGCCGTTGTTGAACGAGAGGACGCGATCCCCGGGCGCCAGCGTGTTGACCAGCGCGGCTTCCCAGGCGCCTGTCCCCGAGGCCGGGTACAGCACCACCTTGCCCTGCTCGCTCCTGAAGAGCTTCGCGACATCCGGCAGCAGCCCGCGCACCAGCGCCCCGAACTCCGGGCCGCGATGGTCGATGACCGCACGGTCCATCGCACGCAGCACGCGGTCCGGCACATTCGTCGGGCCGGGGATCTGGAGGAACGGTCGTCCACTCACGGTGTCACCTCTTGAGGACGCGGCACGGTCGCTGTGCCCAGGATCCTGGGAGCATGAGGCGTGTCGGCGTCGGCCTGCCACGAGTTGTCAAGGAAGGATGCAGCTTGACGCGGTGCGAAGACGCGGTTCGCTGGCCGTTAGGATACGTCGCACACGGGGCGGGCTGCCCGTCTCCCCGAACGATGGTAGCGAAGTTGTAGGAGTGCCCCCGAGCCGCCAGCCTTTGCCGGGCCGCCCGGGCGTGGACGCGCGCCGCTGGCAGCTTCTATAAGACGGTCGCCTCGGCCGGGCCAGGAGGGCAGGGCGGCGAGGCCTCGCGATTGCCCGATCGAAGGAGATCCCACTGTGAAGGCGCTACGAACCTCTGGCGAGCGGCAGGTGGACGTGCTGGACCTGCCGGTCCCGAAGCCCGAGCCGGGCGAAGTGGTCGTTCAGATGAAGGCGACCGGCATCTGCGGGAGCGACCTGCACCCGTACCGCCACCCGACGCCGCTGCACCTGGACCCGGGCTTCATCTCCGGACATGAGCCGTGCGGGGTGATCTCGGAGATCGGCGCGGGCGTGTCCGGCTGGGAGGTCGGCGAGCGCGTCGTGCCGTACTTCCGGCGCACCTGTGGGCACTGCTTCTACTGCCGGGCGGGCCGCCGCAACGTCTGCGTCAACCGGCGGGCCTCCTACGGCCACCAGGGGCAGGACGGCTCCCACACCGAGTACATGCGCGTCGAGCAGGACTGCCTGATCAAGCTGCCGGAGCACCTCTCGTTCCTGGACGGTGCGATCCTCTCCTGCCAGGGCGGGACGGCCTACGCGCCACTGGTGCGCCTCGGCGTGAGCGGCCGTGACGTGCTGGTCGTGTCGGGGCTGGGGCCGGTCGGGCTGCTCTCGGTGATCTTCGCAAAGCCGATGGGCGCGACCATCGTGGGGGTGGACCCCTCACCCGGGCGGCGGGCGCTGGCCGAGAAGCTCGGGGCTGTCGTCACGCTCGACCCGACGGCCGGCGACGTGGGCGAGCAGTTGCGGGCCGTGTTCCCGGACGGCGCCGACAAGCTGACCGAGACCTCGGGCGCCACGCCGGCCCACATGGCGATGGGCGAGATGGTCAAACCGCTCGGGACCATCGCGATTGTCGGCCTGGGCAACCCGACCTTCCAGATGCCGATGTTCCGCCTCGCGATGAAGGAGCTGACGGTGTTCGGCTCCAGCATCTACCCGAATTTCCAGTTCACGGAGATGACGGACTTCATCAAGCGGCACAACGTCGATCTCAGCTCCATCGTGAGCCACCAGTTCCCGCTGGAGGACGGCCCAGAGGCGTACCGGATCGCCGCCGACGCGAACTCCGGGAAGGTCTGCTTCACGTTCAACTGAGAGGTGAGGGCTGTTGGGCGGGGCAGAAGTGCGCCTACGGGCGTGGGTCGTGGAGGACACGCGCGAGACGCATCGCGCGCTCCGCCTCCCGGGCGATGCGCCCCTCCAGCGCCGCCCCGATGCCCGATACCGTTTGGAGGCGATGCTCGCCGGCTGCCTGGAGCAGTGCCGCTATCGTCGTGATGCCGAGCCGCTGACGGATCAGTTCGGCCCGGTGCGGCCCGATGCTCGGCACGTCGAGCAGGGCCGGGGCGGTCGGCGCTAGCTCCTGCTTCAGCTCATCGTAGATCGTCGAGCGCCCCGCTTCGAGATACTCCGCGATCCTGGCGGCAATCGACGGCCCGACGCCATCGATCTCTTCCAGCGTGCCCGCCCGCTGATGCTCGCGGATATCCTCGGGCAGCGTGGCGATGGCCCGCGCAGCATCGGTGTAGGCCCGTATGCGGAACGGCTCCTCGCGCTTGAGGGCCAGCATCCGGGCGATGTTGTCGAGGTGCTGCGAGACGGCCTCATTGGTCTCGGGGGCGGACAGAGCTGAACACATGGCTGAACCTCGCATACGATGCCGCTTACGGACTGGTCGCGCGTGTCGGGTTTCCGAAAGGGGCCAACGGCTCACGCGGCAAGAGTTGTGCCTTCGATCGGCCCGGAATACCCGTCTCCTCCCAGACGTTCCGTCTGAGTGATTGGCAGTCAGACGCGCGCAGCAGCACCGGGGCTGTGGGAGGTACAGCGTGGGAGTCGTCACACGAGAGCGGTTCGAGACGGGCCTGACCTACGAGCAGTGGAAGGCCCAGATGACGCGCAACCAGGAGCGGCACAACGCCAACGAGCAGGGCGTGACGCTCGGGGAGAAGGAGCTCGCGCCGTTCAAGGGCCTGCCGAAGCCGGTCAACGTGTTGATGCTGGCCGAGGACTGGTGCGGCGACGTGATCGCGAACACGCCGATCATCGGGCGGCTCGCGTCCGAGGTGGACACCCTCAACCTGCGCGTCTTCCTGCGGGATCAGAACACGGACATCATGGATGCGTACCTGAACCAGGGGAAGTACAAGTCGATCCCGACCGTCGTCTTCTTCGACGAGGGGTTCAACGAGCTGGGCCGGTGGGTCGAGCGGCCGGCCAGCGTGACGAAGCTGCGCGAGGAGAAGCGCCAGGCGATCTACCGGGACAACCCGGAGTTCGGCTCGCCGGACGCGCCGGTGGATCAGTTGCCGGAGGACGCACGGATTCGGCTGACGCAGGCGATTGCCGCCATGCGCGAGGAGACCAAGCCCTGGGCCGACCAGGAGGTCGTGCGGGAGATCGGCGCGCTGGTGGCGGGCTTCGCCGCAAAGGCATCGTGACGCTCGTGGGTCATGGGTCATGGGTCGTGGGTCGTGGGTCGTGGGTCGTGGGTTGTGGGTCGTGGGTCGTGGGTTGTGGGTTGTGGGAAAGCTTGAGTGAAGCACGGCAACTCGTTGTTGTCATCCTGAGCGCAGCGAAGGATCTCACGCGCTGACCGTCAACGTCCGCGTCACCCGCTGACCGTCAACGTCCGCGTCACGCGCCGAGCGTCACCCTGCAAATCATCCGCTCACCACCAACGTTCGCGGCATCGGGTGAGATCCTTTGCTGCGCTCAGGATGACAGGGGGAGTCGCACATTTGCGCCGCACGATTCCCACGATCCACGACCCATCGGGGGGCAGCATGGCGAAGCCGGTCAAGGTCAAGATCACCTACTGCGCCGAGTGCGGCTACGAGCCGCAGACCCTGGCGCTCACGGATGCCCTGATGCGGGCGTTCACCCACGACCTCTCGTCCATCGAGCTGATCCCCTGGTACGAGGGGTCGTTCGACGTGTCGGTGGGCGGCGAGCTGGTCCACTCGATGTACCGCGACGGCGGCTTTCCAGAGCACCAGACGGTCATCGACGCGGTGAAGGCGTACCTCGCCCGGCCCGACTGACCCACGAAGGAATGGCCGTTCGGCCCGGCTGAGAGGGATCGCTGGCAGAGGTATCATCACGGTGTCCGTCTGTGACGGGAGGTGACGCCGTGCATGATGCCGAGCCAGAGGCAGCCGCCAGGTCGTCCGCCGACGCCGCGCCTGTCGGGGAGCTGTTCTCACTGCGAGGCAAGGTAGCCGCCGTCCTGGGCGGCACGGGCGTCCTCGGCGGGGCGTTCTGCCGGGGACTGGCCCAGGCCGGAGCGGCCATCGCCGTGCTGGGGCGCTCCGAGGAGAAGGGCGCGGCGCTCGCGTCGGAGCTGCGTGGGGCCGGGCATCGGGCGACCCACGCCGCCGTGGACGCGACGCGGAAGGCGCAGCTTGAGGCCGCTGCCACGCGGATCGAGGCCGATCTCGGCGGCGTGGACATCCTGGTCAACGCGCCGGGCATCAACTCGGCCACGCCGTTCTTCGAGATCGGCGAAGACGAGTGGCGCCGCATCCTCGACACGAACCTGACCAGCGTCTTCTTCGCCTGCCAGGTGTTCGGGGCGCAGATGGTGGCGCGCGGCCAGGGCGGCTGCATCATCAACATCTCGTCGGCGTCGTCGGAGATCCCGCTGTCCCGCGTGCTCACGTATGGCGTCTCGAAGGCCGGCATCAACAACCTGACGCGCTGGCTGGCTCGCGAGCTGGCCCCGCACGGCGTGCGGGTCAACGCGATGATCCCGGGCTTCTTCCCGGCCGAGCAGAACCGCAAGATCCTGGCTCCCGAGCGGGTGGAAGCGATCCTCCGGCACACGATGATGGGCCGGCTCGGGGAGGCCGACGAGCTGATCGGGACGATGATCTGGCTTGCGAGCGAGCCGGCGGCCGGGTTCGTGACGGGCGCGCTGATCCCGGTGGACGGCGGGTTCACGGCGATGAGCATCCGAGGCGGGTTCTGGGTTCTGGGTTCTGGGTTCTGGGTTCTGGGTTCTGGGTTCTGGGTTCTGGGTTCTGGGTTCTGGGTTCTGGGAACGCTACAGCGTCCGCTCATTTGCGCGAGTCTCATACTGGGAGCGACATGGTTCGGTTGGTGGCGAGCGATCTCGACGGGACCCTGCTGCGGAGCGACGGCACGATCTCGGAACGGACGCGGGCGGTGTTGCGGCAGGCCCGCGCGGCCGGCGTGGTGGTGGTGCTGGTCACCGGGCGGCCGCCGCTGACCCTCCGCATGGCGGCCGAGGCGGCGGGCGTCTCGGGGCTGGCGATCTGCTCCAACGGGGCCGTCCTCTACGACCTTGACCGGGCCAGCATCGTGCGGCACACGGCGCTGGAGGCCGAGACCACGGCGCGGCTGGTGCAGGCGATGCTCGCCGCCGTCCCAGAGGTCTGCTTCGGGTTCGTGCGCGGCGAGGGGTTCGCCTGCGATCCGGCCTACTACCAGCTCTCGCTGGCCCGCGACCGTTCTGATGGCTACCTGAAGATGGCGATCCAGGCGGAAGCTCTGGCGCTCTGCGACCAGGCCCCCACCAAGCTGATCGTGCGGCATGCGCGCATCGGCCCCGACGACCTGCTGGCCCACGTCCAGGCGCTCGGGTTCGATGGCTTCGAGGCGACCCACTCCGGGGCGCCGTGGGTCGAGATCGCCGCCGCTGGCGTCACGAAAGCCTGGGCGCTGGAAGCGCTGTGCGGCGAGCTTGGCATCGGCGCGCACGAGGTCGTAGCGTTCGGGGACGCGCCCAACGATCTGCAACTGCTGCGCTGGGCCGGGCACAGCGTGGCCGTGGCGAACGCGCACCCCCACCTGCTGGCCGAGGCCCACGAGGTCGCGCCGGCCAACAACGAGGACGGCGTGGCGGTCGTCCTGGAGCGGCTGCTCGCGGGCCGCTGACCGCCTGCTGACCCGTTGCGGTAGCGCAGCGCTTGACAACCGGCCCTGCGGCGTCCTTCACTTCTCGGCGTACTCACTGACCGGAGGAACATCTCGTGGCAACGATGCAGGCGATCCGCGTCCATCAGTACGGTGGCCCGGAAGCGATGGAGCTGGAGCAGCTCCCGATCCCCACGCCCGGCCCGGGCCAGGCGCTCGTCAAGGTTGAGGCGGCCGGCGTCAACTTCATTGACATCTACCAGCGCAGCGGCGCGTACAAGCTGCCCCTGCCGCTCGGGCTGGGCCTCGAAGGGGCCGGCACCGTCGAAGCCGTGGGCGATGGCGTCAGCAACGTCAAGGCAGGGGATCGCGTCGCCTGGACCCAGATCTCCGGCTCGTACGCGACGCACAACGTGGTCCCGGCCGACCGGCTGGTCGCGTTGCCGGCCGGGCTCAGCTTCAAGGACGGCGCGGCCGCCATGCTCCAGGGCATGACGGCCCACTACCTGATCCACTCGACGTACCCGCTCAAGGCCGGCGAGACGGCGCTGATCCACGCGGCGGCCGGCGGCGTCGGGCTGCTGTTCTGCCAGATGGCGAAGATGGTCGGCGCGCGGGTCATCGGGACGGCCGGCACCGAGGCGAAGGCGGCGCTGGCCCGCGCGGCCGGCGCGGACGAGGTGATCGTCTACACCCAGCAGGATTTCGAGGCCGAGCTGAAGCGGCTGACCGACGGCAAGGGCGCGGATGTCGTCTACGACTCGGTGGGCAAGGACACGTTCGACAAGAGCCTGAACTGCCTCAAGCCGCGCGGCATGCTGGTGCTGTTCGGGCAGGCCAGCGGCGCGGTGGCCCCGTTCGACCCGCAGATCCTGAACGCCAAGGGCTGCCTCTACCTGACGCGCCCGCGCCTGGATGTCTACATCGAGAGCCGTCAGGAGCTGGAGGAGCGCGCCAGCGCCGTGCTGGGGTGGATCGCGGAGGGGAAGGTCAAGCTGCGGCAGGAGCACACCTACGCGCTGGCGGACGCCGCCCAGGCCCACATCGACCTGAACGGCCGCAAGACGACGGGCAAGGTGGTGCTGGTCCCGTAGCGGGTTCCAGGCGTCGGGTTTCAGGTTTCAGGGGAACGACCACCGAAACCTGAAACCCAGAACCCGAAACCGCCGTCAGGCCACGTTCCGGATGTCCACGTGGAGGCTGGCGGCGAGCAGATCCGAGAGCTGCCCCGCCGGGATCGGCCGGGCGAACAGGTAGCCCTGGCCGTGGTCGCAGCCGAGCGCGCGCAGGCATTCGAGCTGCTCGACCGTCTCGATGCCCTCGGCAACCGTCGAGAGACGCAGCGTCCGCGCCAGTTGCACGATGGTCTGTGCCAGGGCGTGATCGTCGCCGTTCTCGGCGATGCCCTGCACGAAGGCGCGGTCGATCTTCAGAATGTCGATGGGGAAGCGCTGCAGGTAGCTCAGGCTGGAGTAGCCCGTCCCGAAGTCGTCGATGGCGATGTGGACGCCCAGCGACTTCAGCGCTTCGAGCCGCGCGATGGTCGCCTCGGTGTTCTGCATCGCGACGCTCTCGGTGATCTCCAGCGTCAGCGAGGCCGGATCGAGCGCGTGCTCGACCAGCAGATCGGCGACGCGCTCGACGAGCTGCGGCTCCTGCAGCTGCCGGGCGGAGATGTTGACGGCGACGGAGATGTCCGCGTAGGCCGGATCGAGCTTCTTCCAGGTCAGCACGTCGCGGCAGGCCTGCCGCAAGACCCAGTGACCGATGGGCAGGATCAGCCCGGTCTCTTCGGCAATCGTGATGAACTCGACCGGGTGGATCATGCCGCGCTCGGGATGCTGCCAGCGGACGAGGGCCTCCGCGCCGATCACCTGGCCGCTGTCGATGTCGATGGTCGGCTGGTACATCACCAGCAGCTCGTTGCGGTCCACGGCGCGGTAGAGATCGGCCTCCAGCTCCAGGCGGTTGCGAGTCGCCGCGTCCATCCCGTCGGAGTAGATCGCCAGCCGGCCGCGTCCCCCACGCTTGGCGACGTACATGGCGATGTCCGCGTTCCGGAGCAGGGCATCCGCCGACTCGCTGTCGCGCTTGATCGGGGCCAGGCCGATGCTGGCCCCGGCCAGGACCTCCTTGCCGTTGACGAGGATCGGCTGTCGGAGCGACTCCAGAATGCGCTCGCCGATGACGATCGCCTCATCCTGGCTCGGGAGGTCTTCGAGCAGGATCGCGAACTCGTCGCCGCCGAGCCGGGCGACGGTGTCCAGGCCACGGACGTTCGCCACCAGCCGCTGCGCGATGCCGCGCAACAGCTCATCGCCGGCGGCGTGCCCGAGGCTGTCGTTGACCTTCTTGAAGTTGTCCAGGTCGAGAAACAAGACGGCGTTGGCGGCAGCGGACCGCGACGCCCGCGCCAGCGTGTGGCTGACTCGGTCCCGGAAGAGCGTGCGGTTCGCCAGCCCGGTCAGGGCATCGTGGAACGCCTGGTGCACCAGCTGTTCTTCCAGCCGCTTGCGCTCCGTCACATCCACCAGCGTGCCCGAGAGGCCGGTGATCGCCCCGCTCTGATCCACGATGGGCCGGGCATGCATCTCGACCCAGCGTACAGCATCGTCGGACTGAACCAGGCGCACCTCGTAGCGGGCCAGCTCCTTCTCACGGTTGAGCAGGCTGACAGCCTCGCGCTCGTCGCGGGCACGGTCGTCTGGGTGGACGTAGAGCGACACCTGCTGCCCGAGCGACTCGATCATGCTGAAGCCGGTCAGCGTCGTCCAGGCCGGGTTGAGCAGGGACCAGCAGCGGCGGGCATCCGTCTGGAACACGACCTCGCTGAGGGTGTTGACGACGGTGCGGTAGCGGCGCTCGCTCTCCTCGAGGGCGGCCTCGGCCTCCTTGCGCTCCGTCAGGTCGGTCAGCGTCAGCAGCCAGCCGTCGGTGGCGCTGGTCAGGCCGCCCACCGGCGTGACCCGCACCACACAGTGCCGCAGGGCACGCCCCTGTCCCAACGTCAGCTCGGCTGTGCGCTCCTCGGAGTGGAACAGGTCGATACGGCCGGCAAGCATCGGGAGAACCTGGATATGCGGCATGCCGATCAGGTGGCGCGGATCGCGCTCGAGGAAGCGCGCCGCGGCCGGGTTGACGTCCACGATCCGCAGCTGATGATCCAGCACGATGACGCCATCCCGCAGGGCGTCGACAACGCGCGCCCGGGCGAACGGCACGACGCCAACGGAGCCTTTCAGCACGCCGTACCGCAGGATGCTCCAGCCGAGGATGATGTCAGTCACGACGTAGGCGAGCGAGGTGGGATCGAGGCCCGGTACCGGCATCAGCCCGGCCACGTAGACGGCGCTGGCCACAACCGGCAGCCCGATGGCGGTCAGCAGGCCGACGATCTGCCCGCCGTAGAGGCGTCCCGAACGCATGAGCGTCCAGGCCAGCACGAGCGAGGCGAGCAGCACCGCGCAGTAGGAGAAGGCGACCAGGCCGTAGAAGGCCGGGCCATACGGCATGATGCCCACCTCAAACGGGGTGGTGGGCGTGCCTCGCCAGAGCAGTTGATGCAGCTCATTCGTCATGGCGAGGATCGAGGTGACCGTGGGCACAGCCATCAGCGCCAGGACGCGCCGGCCGGTCAGCAGGCGTCCAAACCCGGCGTACTGGAGCGCAAACACGACCCAGGACACGGCGGCGAACGAGATGCCCAGGTACTTGACCTTGCGCCAGAGCAGGGCCATCTCGACGGTCTGGCTGTCGAGCTGGAACGCATACGTCAGCAGCCAGAAGCTGCCGACCAGGGTGTGGACGATCAGAGCATGCGCGCCGGCGATATCGCGCCGCCGCCAGAGCGACCAGAGCAGCCAGGACGCTGGAATCAGGGCTGCAAGCGCCCCAGGTGTGACCCACATAGCTACGAGTGTCCGCCAGTTCGAGTGGTCTTGAGGATCAACCGGGAGGCGGGCAGGCCAGGACGAGCATCAGGAGCCCCAGCCACACACCGAAGCCAGTGCGCCCTGCGAGCATGCGCGAGAGCTGGCATTCCGCCTCGACCGGGACAACGAATGGTCAGCAATGAGAGTGATGCGGAAAGGCCTCAGAATGCTTGTACTTTCGACTGAAAGCGTCAGATATAGGTCAGGTGACCGATGTGACCACTCGATGGGAAGGAGTAACAGCGGCCGGTCGCGCGGCGCCGGCCAGCCCCGGCCGCATCAGAGCAGCGGCGGCCCCGGAGCGCGCGGCAGGCTGTCGGGATCGTCGTGGATCAAGACGCGGCCCCACTGCTCGTAGGTGGGGATCGAAGCCGTGGCGTGCTGGGCGGCGGCGTGAGCGTCGCGGAAGAGACGGTCGATGGGGTGCGTGGACTGGATGGCGGTGCCACCGGCCGCGCTGTACATCAGATCCGCCACCTGGGCCGCCACCACCGAGGCGTTGGTGTTGGCGAGGCGGGCGAGCGCCATGTCCTTCTGGCCCAACGGCTGGCCGCTGCTGGCCTGCGACCAGAGCCGGGCGGTGGTGTCCCAGAGGAAGGCGTGCGCCGACTGGTAGAGCGCCTGGGCCTGGGCATACTGCATCTGGGTGATGCCGCGGTCCCGGATCAGGACGGTGGAGCGGGTCGGCGTTTTGACCTGGGCCAGCTCATAGAGGGCGTCGATGGCGGCCCGGGCCACGCCGAGCCGCTGCGCGCCGTGCGCCAGCAGCCACCAGCGATGGTGGTAGAGCGGCCCGGGGTGGCTGGGGGTGTCCGTCCACCAGAAGGCCCAGGCGTCCGGGACGAAGACGTCTTGCAGCTCGACGTCGTGGCTGCCGGTGCCCCGCAGGCCACCGACGTGCCAGGTGTCGTGGATCACGGTGGCGGCGGCCGGCACGATGACGATACGCTGCTCGGGCAGGCTGAACCGGTCGAGGCGCGGCTCGGTCCCGACGTAGACGCCGACGGTAAACCCGAGCCAGTCGGCGTGGATGCAGCCGCTGCCGTACTGCCAGCGGCCGGTGACGCGGAAGCCCCCATCCACGACCGTCGCGCGGCCGGACGGCGCGGCCAGCGTGCCCGACATGATCGTGTTTGGATTCGAGCCGAAGAGGGTCCGCCCGACCTCGGGCGCCAGGAAGCCGGCCACGTGCGAGTTGGACGAGTAGACCTGCGCGACCCAGCCGGCCGATGGCTCGGCGTAGGCCAGCTCCTCGATCACGTCAAGTTGCGCGATCGGGTCGATCTCCAGGCCGCCAACGGCCCTCGGCGCGAGCATTCGGCAGATGCCGGCCTCGGCCATCGCCCGGGCAACGTGCGCGGGCAGGTTTCGCTCCTGCTCGCCCTGGTCACCGCCCGCACGAATGACTGGGAGGATTGCCCGCGTCGCTGCAAGCAGGCTTTCGGCGGGCGACTGCACAGCATTCTCGGGCGACTGCACAGCAGTCATGGCGTCACGCTCTCAGACATCGCGGCTCCTTCGCTCGCGGCGGTGCCAGCTACACCGCTCCCGCTACCCGTCCCACTGCGCGAGCAGGCGCTTCGGGGCGGTCATCCGGTAGCTCTCCTCGATCAGGTCGGCGACGTGGTCCCAGTCGACATCGTCGGTGAGGGCGATCCCCACCCACCCCTTCGGCCCGACGTAGGCCGGGATGAAGAAGCGGTCGGGATCGGAGGCGACGAGCGCGGCCTGCATCCCAGGCCGCGCCTTACAGGAGACGCGCCAGTAGCCAGGATCGTCGCCGGCCATGGCGAAGATCTTCTCTCGAATGCGGAACGTGGCGTGCCCCCAGGTCTCGCGCTCGGACGCCTCGGGGAAGGCCAGACAGATCTCGCGCAGCCGGTCGATGGCATTCATTGGCTGAACTGGCCGCTAGTTGCCGCTCGGGAGCAGCGAGGTCACCCCGAACCGCTCGGCCATCCCGCTGATGATCTTCCAGGTGCTGTCCTCGATCGGGATGCCGTCCTTGAGCCGCTGCTGGACGGTGTAGTACTCCTTCTCGCCAGGGTACAGCACCTCCTTGAAGCCCTCGGCCGGCGGGGTCTCCTTGAGGTACTTCACGAACGCTTCGACCTGTCCCTTGAACTCGGCCAGCGGCATGAACGCCGATGGGTCGATGGCGAGCATGAACGAGCCGTCGTTGTGGCGGCCCTGCGGATCGATGCCGAAGCCAAGGCCGGGCAGCAGCGCCGCGAACGTCTCGACGGCGAACGAGAGGCCGTAGCCCTTGTGGCCTTCCGGGCCGCCGAGCGGCAGCATCACGCCACCGTTCTGGGCCGCGTTCGGATCGGTGGTCGGCTTGCCATCCTTGTCGAGGAGCCAGCCGAGCGGGATCGGCAGGCCGCGTGCCCGGGCCACCCCGAGCTTGCCGGCGGCCACGGCGCTGGTCGCCATGTCGATGAAGACGGGGCCGGGCAGATCGGACGGGAAGGCGATGCAGATCGGGTTGGTGCCGAGGCGCGCCTCGCGCCCCCCGAACGGCGCGACGGACTTCGGACTCTGGCCAGAGTCGCACATCAAGATGCCGATCAGGCCGGCCCGGGCCGCCATCAGCGGGTAGTCGTTGAGGCTGCCGACGTGGCTCTGCTCGCGGACGGTCGCCATCGCGACCTTCATCTCATGAGCTTTCTCGATGCACCGCTGCATCGTCCACTCCGAGATGACCGGCCCGAAACCCCACTGGCCGTTGACCTGGATGGTGGTGGGCGTCTCGCTGATGACCTCTGGCTTGGCGGTCGGCATGATGTGGCCACGGTCGATACGGTTGACGTATGTCCCCATCAGGACGACGCCGTGCGAATCATGGCCCTTGAGGTTCGCGCCGACCTGGTGCTCGGTGACGATCTCGGCGTGATCGGCGGGGGTACCGGCTGCTTCGTAGATGGCGCGTGAGAGGGTCCGCAACGCTTCGTGGTTGACGACGACAGGCATGGTAGCTCTCCCCTCTGTGTCAGGGTCGAGCGTAGCACGCGGCAGGGGGGCGGTTCGAGGACAGGGGACCAGGGCGATTGCATGTTGAGCGCGTCGTGCCGCCGCGTCGGGGCTTGAAAGCCCCGCCTACGATCCTGCAGTCGCTGCGCGACGCGCCAGTCGCACCAGCCCCAGCCGTTCCCTGCGGCCGTCGCGCAGCGACGGCGTGACTGTAGGCGGGGACTTCAGTCCCCGACCGCCCGTTCCATGATGCTTCGGGGACACCAACGAACATGCCATCGCCCTGAGCGAGGGGGCAGGGCAATCGTGTGTTGCGCACATCGTGCCGCCGCGTCGGGGCTTGAAAGCCCCGCCTACGATCCTGCAGTCGCTGCGCGACGCTCCAGTCGCACCAGTGCCGGCCGTTCCCGACGGCGTGACGGTAGGCGGGGACTTCAGTCCCCGACGAGGCGGCACGACAACATCAACATGCAATCGCCCTGGACAGGGGACAGGGAGAAGACCGTGCCCCCCGTGGGCACGGCCTCGCTCGGGTGCAGCCGCCCCTACCCGCTCCGCTTCAGGCGACCGGTCCGCCGCGCGTAGTGCTCGGCCAGCGTGAAGATCCTGACGCCGACCGGAATCGTCACCAGCCCGATGACCAGCAGCGGCAGCAGCGTCGCCCACTGCTCCGCGATGCCCCGTCCCTCGATCAGGCTGGCACGGATGCCGACCAGCGCATAGGTGGCGGGCGAGAACTGCGCCACCGTCTGCATCCACCCGGGCATCACATCCACGGGGTAGTACACCCCTGAGAAGAGCAACAGACAGGTCTGCACGATGAACACCATCTGCCCGCCACGCTCGGGGAAGAGCAGCGGCAAGGTCGAGGCGGTGATGCCCATGCCGATGAAGCTGAGGCTGGCGAGCGCCAGCACGGCGAGGCCGGCCGGCAGGTTCGCCTGGGAGAGATCGAGCTGGAAGAACAGCACGACGACGAGCATGATCAACAGCGTCCGGATCAGCCCGAAGCCGACGGCGAACAGGCAGCTTCCGATCATGTGCGTCGAGCGGGCGACGGGGGCCATAAACGTGTACTCGATGGTCCCCTCCCAGCGCTCCCAGGCGATCATCTCGCCGATGGCGTCGAACACCACGGCGAGGTAGCTCCAGACCAGCGAGCCGACCAGCAGGTACAGCACGAGCTGGTTGGCGTCGACGGGCTGGCCGCCGACCTGGGCCATGCCGGCCCCGATGAACCCCATCGCCAGCGAGTGGCTGACGGAGTAGATGAACCAGGCGACCTCCAGGCCCCAGTAGCGCTTGACGAGGTTGAGGTTGCGCTCGACGAAGGCGTACGAGACGCGCAGCTCGCGAGCCGCGCTTGCTATCGCCACGAGTGATCTCCTTCCTTGCGGTGTGGGCTACGGGCTGGCGGCGAGAGAGGGCATCGGCTCCGGGGCGTCGTCCTCCAGGCTGCGGCCGGTCAGCTCCATGAACACGTCCTCCAGGCTGGCGTCGCCGGTCGGGGCGTAGCGGCGCTTCAAGCCGGCGGGCGTGTCCTGCGCGACGATCCGTCCGTCGGCGATCAGGGCGATGCGGTCACACAGGCGGTCGGCCTCGTCCATGTCGTGGGTGGTGAGCAGCACGGTGGTGTCGTGCTGCTCGCGCATCCGCAGCACGAACTCCTGCACCTCACGCTTGGAGCGCGGATCGAGGCCGGTCGTCGGCTCGTCGAGCAGCAGGAGCACCGGCGTGGTCAGCAGCGCCCGCGCGATGGCGACCTTCTGCTGCATCCCACGGGACATGTGCTCCAGCGGCTCGGCGATACGCTTCCCGTCGATGCCGAGACTGGTGAGGATCTCGACAATGCGGCGGCGCGCCTCGTCGGCGGGGACGTCGTAGAGGCGGGCGGCGTAGAGCAGGTTCTCCATCGGCGAGAGCTTCTTGAAGAAGGCGGCCTCGACGCTGACGCGGTTCATCAGCCGCTTGACGGCCAGCTCGTCGGAGACGGTGTCGTGCCCGAAGACGCTGACCTGACCGGCGTCTGGCAGCAGCAGCGTGGCGATGAGGCGGATCAGCGTGGACTTGCCGGAGCCGTTCGCCCCGAGCACGCCGAAGATCTCCCCGCGCTGGATCTCCAGGTCAACGTGATCCAGCGCGGGCAGATGCTTTGGGGGCGGACCGCCGCCGGGCCAGAGTCTGCGCCACGGCGCGGGGGCGTCGACGGCGAAGCTTTTGGCAAGGCCACGGATGGTGACGGCGGGCTGGCGCTGGGGAGCAAGCTGAGTCACGGGGACTCCTTTCTGGACCGGCCAGAATGGGAGGAGCCGAGGCACGTCGGCGGGAGGCCGGTCACGGTGCGCGCACGGAGAGCCGAGGAGCGGTGAAGGGTGCTCCCTCGGCTCAGGCGGCCGGGCGGCAGGGCCAGGACACAAAGAGACCGTGAGAGGCGAGGCGCCTGTCCACGGTCTGCGGAGCCTGGCTGGCTAGACGGGAGTCAGTGTCTCCGGAACGTGGGGAGGGCGCGCGCGCTGCCGGCGCCACCATGAGGCGCGCCGCCGGCGTTGCCGCTGCGAAGCCGCGTCATGGTCTGGCCGATCATGGGCGCACCTCCCGATCCTGACACATTTGTCCGTGTTCTGATTGTGGCGGACGGCGTGTCCGGGGCGCAAGGGGCGGACGCACCAGCAGCACCCCATCCTCGAGCGCACGTCGGTCGATGTTGAGGCGACAACACCGGAACTGTCACCCGGGAGACAGATTCATGACGCTGGGAACGGTACGATGCTGTCAGGCACTCACGGAGTGCGGACCCGCTGGACGGCCCGTCAGCCTGAAACGACTGGCGATGCGCGTCGCAGCAACGACGGACGGGCTGGCGGCGCAGGGGCTGGGGGGCTCCGCCGTCAGCACGTCCGATGGTCTCAGGTGTCTGGGGGGACGGGCCTGAGATCTGGTTCCGCACTCCGGTCGAGTCCACACGAAGGGCGGCTGAGCCGCCGGGCCGTGTGCCCGTTCGGGGGCGGGTGCGCGGGTCTGGCGGCTCAGCCGCCCTTGTTACTGCCTTGCGGCCCTCACGCAGACTACAGGCGGCGGATGGCCGGGTTCCGGATCGCGTAGACGATCACCACCAGGAACGCCAGCAGCCCGGACCCCGACACGACGGCCGGCGCACCGAACCAGTCCGCCAGGAAGCCCTGCGGCAGCGACCCGAGCGACATCAGCCCGAACGTCATCATGAAGACGCTCTGGACCCGCCCACGCAGCTCGTCCGGGGCGGCCAGTTGCACCAGCGTCGTGTTCGAGGCGAGGTAGATCGCCTGGGCCGTCCCGAGCAGCCCCATGATGAGCGTCGAGAGCGGCAGCCAGGTGCTGGCCGCGAAGGCCGGCAGCAGCAGCCCGAAGCTCGCCAGCGAGACGAACAGGAAGATCCCCTGCCGCCTGAACGGCAGCAGCACGATGATGACCGCGCCCAGCACCGAGCCGATGCCGTTGGCCGCCATCAGCGTGCCGAGGCCGTCCGGCCCGGTGTGCAGGATGTCCCGCGCGAAGATCGGCAACAACTGGTTGTACGGCATGATCAGAAAGGCTGGGATCGCCTGGATCGAGATCAACGCCAGGACCGTCGAATCGTCCCAGACGTAGCGCAGCCCTTCGAGCAAGGCCTGGAGCGGCGAGATACTCCGCGCGCCGGCCCTCGGCGGCTGCGGCCCGAGCATCGTGGAGCAGGCCAGCGCCAGCACAAACCCGAGCGCCTGGACCGCAAACGACATCGCCGCGCCGATCAGCGCGATCAGCACGCCGGCCAGGGCCGGCCCGAGCACGCGCCCCGAGTTCTGGGCGGTGGACATCAGCCCGATGGCCACGCCAAGCTGCGACCGCTCGATGGTGGCCGAGACCAGCGCCTGCCGGCACGGGATGATGATGACGAAGAAGGAGCCGCCCAGGAACGCCGCCAGCGCGACGTGCCACGGCTGGACGGCGTCCGTGAAGATCAGCGCCGCGAGGACAACCGCCACCAGGGCGGTCAGCCCCTGCGCCGTGACCAGCAGGCGGCGGCGGTCAAAACGGTCCACCAGGACGCCCGCGAACAGCGCCAGCACCAACATCGGGATGCCCCGCGCAAACGAGACGATGCCCAGCCACGTCGGCGAGTCGGTCAGGTCGTAGATCAGCCAGCCTTGCGCCACCATCTGCATGAAGTTGCCCGTCATGGTGAGCGCGGTGCCGACAAACAGGAAACGGTAGGCGTGCGAGCTGAGCGGGGCGAGGCCGGGGAAGCGCTTGCCGAAGTCGGAGACGCTGGCGCTCGTCGGTGTGACCGCGGCCGGTGCGGCGTCGAGGAGCGGAGTCGCAGCCGGCGGGGCCTGAACTGTCACCGTCGCGCCTGCTGTCGGAGTGGTGCCCTGCCCGTGCATATGCCCCCTGTCGCCATGCCGTCGTCATGCGGCATCGTGTGGCAGCCGCCCGGCCCGCATCCGCCGGCACACTGCCATCCACTGCCTGTCGTCGGGGCATCGTTGACCCGTGCCAGCCCCTTTTATAGCCCGATTCGCGTCTTGAATCACGGCGGGCTGCACACATGACAGGGCGATTGCATGTTGATGTCGTCGTGCCGCCGCGTCGGGGCTTGAAAGCCCCGCCTACGATCCTGCAGTCGCTGCGCGACGCTCCGGTCTCGCCAGACGACGCTGTTCCCGGTGTCCGTCGCGCAGCGACGGCGTGACTGTAGGCGGGGACTTCAGTCCCCGACCTCGCGTGTGACGGTGCCTCGGGAGCACCAACAGACATGCCATCGCCCTGATGCTGCTACCAGTGCAATCGTATGTTGAGCGCGTCGTGCCGCCGCGTCGGGGCTTGAAAGCCCCGCCTACGCTCCTGCAGTCGCTGCGCGACGCTCCAGTCGCACCAGTGCCTGCCGTTCCCCACGGCCGTCGCGCAGCGACTGCAGGAGTGTAGGCGGGGACTTCAGTCCCCGACCGCCCGTTCTATGATGCTTCGGGCACACCATGAACATGCCATCGCCCTGGCACGAACGACCGAGCGCCCAGTCCGACGGGTGCGCGCTGGCCCGCTGCCGGTCAGAGCTGCTCGGCGGCGACGATCCCCAGGAACACCCCGATCATCCCGGCCAGCACGCTGCCGAACAGGTAGAGCAACGCCAGCCCGAACGCGCCATCACGGATCAACTGGGCGGCCTCGTAGGTGTAACTCGAGAAGGTGGTGTACGCGCCCAGGAACCCCGTCGCGAAGAACAGCCGCCAGAGCGGATCGAGGTTCAGGCGTTCGGTGGCGAGCGTCAGGAAGAAGCCGATCACCAGGCTGCCGGTCACGTTGATGATGAGCGTGCCGTAGGGGAACGCCGTCCCGAACCGCTCGGCGACGTAGAGCGTGACAAGATAGCGGGTGTTCGCGCCAAGGATGCCGCCGACAGAGATGACCAGGAACGGCAGGAACGCACGCATCGGAAATGCCACCCCCTCACTGGTGGCCGACATCGTAGCAGGCGGGGCCTGCGCTGGAGCCTGCTACGATGTCGCCGCGCACTCAGGGGATCACGAGGAGGTGACAGCGCATGCGCGTGCTGGTGACCGGGGCGGCGAGCGGGATCGGGCGGGCAACCTGCCTCAAGGTGGCGAAGGACGCCGGCGTGCGCGGTGAGGCCGCCCAGGTGGCCGCCGTCGATCTCGCGGCGTCGCCGGGGATGGAGAGCCTGCTCGCGGAGCTGCGCGAGCTGGGCGCGGCTCCGCTGCCGCTCTACGGCGACATGGGCACGGCAGACGGCCCGGCCCGGGTGGTCGGCGAGGCGGCAGACCGCTTCGGCGGGCTGGACGGGCTGGTCAGCAACGCTGGCATCAACCGGCCGGGGCCGCTCGTGAGCTACAGCGTCGAGGACTGGGACCGGCTGTTTGACGTGAACGTCCGCGCGACGTTCCTGCTGGCGCAGGCCGCCCACCCCACCCTCAAGGCCGCGGGCGGGGCGATGGTGATCGTCGGCTCGATGTCCGGGAGCAACGCCCACGCCGGCCTCGGCGCGTACGCCCCGACGAAGGCCGCCGTCATCATGCTGATGCGGGTGCTGGCCCAGGAGTTCGGGCGGGACGGCGTCCGGGTCAACTCGGTCTCGCCGGGGATGGTCCGCACGGGCATGACGGAGGCCGTCTACGCCGATGCCGAGGTCGCAGCCGCCCGAGACGCCCTGGTGCCGCTCGGACGGGTGGCCCGCCCCGACGACATCGCAGATGCCATCGCGTTCCTGCTGAGCGCCCAGGCCCGCTACGTGAACGGGCATGACCTGATCGTGGACGGCGGCGTGACGGGGAACTACCTGGGGCGGCTGCCAGGACTGTCGCAGGTAGCCCGGGCCTGAGTCGTCAGCGGTCAGTTGTCAGGCAGGGCGATTACATGTTCATTGGTGTCCCCGAAGCATCATGGAACGGGCGGTCGGGGGTTGAAGTCCCCGCCTACAGTCACACCGTCGCTGCGCGACGGCCGTCGGGAACGGCAGGCACTGGTGCGACTGGCGCGTCGCGCAGCGACTGCAGGATCGTAGGCGGGGCTTTCAAGCCCCGACGCGGCGGCACGACGACATCAACATGCGATTGCCCTGAGTGGTCAGGCAGCATTGTTGAGGTTGTCTATCGGGAATGTTATGGTTCCCTTCGAGGGCGAGGGCCTTTCGCCGTCGCCTGCCACCGCGCCCGTATGCGCGCACCCTGCCCCTGGCGGAGATGCGGGGTGCGCCGACCGATACTGGAGAGAGGGAACCATGGCGACAAGCACCTATGCTCACCCAGAAGTGCTGGTTGAGACCGACTGGGTTGCCGAGCACTTGAACGACGCTGGCCTGCAGCTGGTGGAAGCCGACGAGGACATCCTGCTCTACGAGCAGGGCCACATCCCCGGGGCCGTCAAGCTCGACTGGCTCGTGGATGTCCAGAACCCGCTGCAGCGCGACTTCGTGGACAAGGCCGGCTTCGAGGCGATCTGCTCGCGCTGGGGCATCGCCAACGACACCCTGGTCGTCTTCTACGGCGACCGCAACAACTGGTACGCAGCCTACAGCTTCTGGCTGTTCCGCTACTACGGGCACACGAAGGCCGTCATCATGAACGGCGGGCGGGCCAAGTGGGTGGCCGAGGGCCGGCCGCTCACGCGCGAGGTTCCGTCGCCCGCCGCGACCACCTACACGGCCAGGACGCCGGACGACAGCATCCGCGCCTTCCGCGACGACATCCAGGCCACCATCGGCAACGCCGCGACCTCGCTGGTGGACGTACGCTCGCCGGCCGAGTACAGCGGCGAGAAGCTCCACATGGAAGGGTACGAGCAGGAGGGCGCCCAGCGGGCCGGCCACGTGCCGGGCGCGAAGAGTATCCCCTGGGCGACGGCCGCCAACGCCGACGGCACCTTCAAGTCAGCCGACGAGCTCAAGGCGATCTACGAGGGCAAGGGCGTGACGGCGGACAAGCCGACCATCGCCTACTGCCGCATCGGGGAGCGCTCGGCGCACACCTGGTTCGTGCTGACGCAACTGCTCGGCCACTCGAACGTCCGCAACTACGACGGCTCGTGGACGGAGTGGGGCAGCCTGGTGCGCGCGCCCATCGAAAAGGGTGCGTAGCGAGAGCCTCGTCGTCTGACACAAACTGAGGGCCCTCACTCCCGCGGGGGTGAGGGCCCTCCCCTTTACACCTTGACGAGCGCTTCCACGTTAGGCCTTGACGAGCGCTTCCACGTCCACGCCGACGGACTTGCCGCCCGCGACGATCTGCTCCCAGGTCGCATCCGCCACCGGGATGCCGTCGCGCTCGCGCTCCTCCTTCGACATCCGCTCCGGATCGCCCGGCAGGAGCACCTGCTTGAAGCCCGGCGCCGGCTTGATCTTCTTCACGCGCTGCAGCACGAAGTCGGCATTCTGCTCGTAGGACTCCTTGCTGCGGAACGCGAAGGCGTCCACCGCCCAGATCACCGCCGCACCGCGCCGGCCCTCACCGTTTAGCTCGTCGCCGGGCGAGAACGCCCCGCCGAGCATCTCGACGAACATCGCCAGGGCGTACCCCTTATGGCCGCCGAACGGCAGGAGCATGCCGCCGTTGTAGAAGTCGAGCGCGTTGGTGGTCGGGTTGCCGTCCTTGTCGAGGATGCTGCCGGGCGGGACCGGTACGCCCTTGGCCCGCGCCACCTGGAGCTTGCCCTCGGCCACGACGGTGGTGGCGAAGTCGATCAGCATATCGGGCGTCTCGCCGCCGGGCATGCCGATGGAGATGGGGTTCGTGGAGAAGGCCGGCTCCGCGCCGCCGAACGGGGCCGCCGAGCCGCGCCCACCGCGCGAGCCGCCGCTGCCGCCGCCGACCACGACCATCGCGATGACGTCCTCGGCGGCCGCCTGGCTGGCCCACTGGCCCAGCCGGCCGATGTGGTTTGCCCGGACTACCGAGACAGCCGCCGTACCGGCTTCCTTCGCCTTCCTGATGGCAACGTTGGTGCCGAACTTGGCGGCCACGTGCCCGAACGTCCACTTCCCATCGACCAGCGCCGTCGACGCCGTCTCCTTGATGACCTCGGGCCGCGCCTTCGGATCGAGCTGACCCTCTTCGATCATGCGGAGGTAGGCGGGGATCCGGATGACGCCGTGCGAGTCGTGGCCGGCGAGGTTAGCCCCGACCAGCGCATCCGCCATCTCGGTGGCAAGGTCGGCCGGAGCGCCTGCCGCCGTGAAGATCGACTCGGTGACCTTGCGGAGTTCCGCCACGGAGCGATTAGCCATGCGATGCCTCCCAATCGAACGCGCGGACTCGCCCGTGGTGTGGCACGGCGTCGGCACGTCAGGGCTATGGTAGCCCGGGCGGCGGGTCGTGGGCGTGGGGCGTGGGGCGTGGGGCGTGGGGCGGGGGGCGTGGGGCGTGGGGCGTGGGGCG
>JADZEM010000169.1 GCA_020850535.1 Chloroflexota bacterium | reverse complement strand
CGACGGACGCTCAGCCTCTTCTCACTCGGCCTCCGCTGGCTCGACCGCGCACGCCTCCACTTCGTTCCCCTCTCCCCTCACCTCTCCCTCCCTTTCACCTGACCAGGAAAACTGTCGGGTACTGAGCTCCGGAGGCCGGGGGGGTGAGGGCATTCCGCCCTCACCTGCGTGTTACCGCTTGTTCTCCGGCTTGGCGTAGATCTCGCCGGCCGTCTTGACGAACGACGCCAGGGCGTCCGCCGGCTTGACCTTCTTGACCACCACGTCCTGCACGAGATCCGCGATGACGAACTTCGAGGTGATCTCGGCGATGGCGCCGAGCGGAGCCGCGCTGTGCGCCATCGAGCGGGCCGTGTTGATGATGTTCTGGTACTCGCTGTACAGGTCCTGCTTCCAGACCGGGTCGTTGCCCATGTCCTTGAAGACCGGCACGAAGCGCCCCTTGAGGCCATTGTTGATGTAGTCGGCGTACCACTTCGGGTCGATGAAGCTGTTCAGGAGGGTACGAGCGTTCTCGCCGCCCTTGCCGTTCTTGAACAGACCCAGGCCCCAGACGTCCACCTGGCCGAACGAGCCGGCCGAGCCGGCTGGGTAGCTGTAGAACTTGGTCGCCTTCGCCAGCTCGGGCTTGTTCTGCAGGCACCAGTTGTAGACGCTGGTCGGGTTCGAGGTGATGACGAGCTGCTCGCTCTGGTAGCCCGTGTTGTTGCCGCCGTCGTCCCAGTTGGTCGAGCCGGGCGGGATGATCTTGTCCTGGTCGAACATCTGGGTCACCAGATCGAGGGTCTTGAGCCAGGACTCGTCGCCCGCCTTCGCAGCCAGCGAGCCGTCGTCGTTCTGGAGCTTGCCACCCATCGTCCAGAGCATGCCGATGAAGTGGTTGTTGGAGTCGTTCACTTTCCCGAGGGTCATGCCGTAGTAGTAGAGCGGGGCCTTGGTCAGCTCCTTGCCCTGCTGGCGCAGCTCGTCCCAGTTCTTTGGGTACTTCATGCCGGCCTTGTCGAGCAGATCCTGGCGAACGTGGAACGGCCAGCAGTTGACCGCCATCGGCACGCCCCACCACTTGTTCTCGAAGGCCAGCGTGTTGGTGACCGGGCCGAGGAAGCCGCCCTGCTGATCCTTGACCGGGTTGACGATGTCCGAGACTTCCACGGTCTGGCCCTGGATGCGCCAGAACTGGTTCTCGTAGTCGAAATTGCGGTAGATGTCCGGCGGGGTGCCCGCCTGGACGGCCGCCTTGAAGCGGTCGGTGCTGGCCGCGCCAGCCGGCAGCTCCTCGAAGGTGAGCTGGAAGCCCTTCTCCTTCGCGACGGCGGTGAACCGCTCGCCCATCAGCGAGGTCACCTGCGGCAGGTAGTCAAGGCCCTGCCAGACGACGACTGGCCCGCCAGCGGCCGGCTTCGCAGCCTCGGCGGGCTTGGCAGCGGCGGCGGGGGCAGTGGTCGGCTTGGCTTCGGCGGCGGGCGCAGCAGGCTTGGTCTCGGCGGGCTTCGACTCGGCCGGCTTGGTCTCGGCGGGCTTCGACTCTGCCGGCTTGGCCGGCGCAGCGGCCGGCGAGCTACAGGCGGCCAGCATCGATGCACCGGCTGTGCCCGCCAGCACACCCAGGAAGCCGCGACGCGAGAAGATCCGATCGGACGCCATACGGTTCACCCTCCTTCAATGGAGCGTGCGCGGGGCCGTCCCCGCGCGACGATGAGATCCCGAGAATGACGCGGATGGGAGCCGTCAGCGTCTACCGCCGAGGGCTCCCGGTGGTGTCTAGCTCTTGACGGCCCCAGCCGTCCACCCCTGAATGACCCAGCGCTGACCGAACAGATAGAGTGCCAGCGGCGGCACCGAAACCAGCGTGGCGGCGGCCATCATCTGGCCCCAGTAGAACTGGTCGCCCACGACGTACGATGTCAGGCCGATGGGCGCCGTCATCTTGTCCTTCGCCTGGACCAGCACCAGGGCGTACAGGAACTCGTTCCAGGAGAGCGTGAAGGCGAAGACGGCACAGACCACGACAGCCGGCGCTGCCAGCGGCAACACGATCCGCCAGAGGGCCGTCCAGCGGCTCGCACCGTCCACCAGGGCCGCCTCTTCCAGTTCGACGGGCAGGGTCTTGAAGTAGCCCATCAACATCCAGGTCGAGAACGGGACGGAGAAGGTCAGGTGCGCCAGCACCAGCCCCATCAGCGAGTCCCGCAGCCCGAAGTTGTTCATCATCACGTAGAGCGGGATGAACAGGATCGTGCCCGGGGCGAGATAGGCGTACACCAGGAGCCGGGCCATCTCGGCGCGGCCGAAGAAATTCAGGCGTGTGAGCGCGTAGCCGCCCATCGCCCCGAGGAAGATGGCGATGAACGTCGTGGCCAGCGCCACGATCAAGCTGTTCACGAACTGCACGCCGAACTGCGAGCGCGCGCCGAACAAGACGTTGTAGTAGTGCTCGAACGTGATGGCACGGGGGATCAGCGCCACCACGGGCGTGTACAGGTCGGCGTCTGAGCGGAACGACGTGGCGAGCTGCCAGTAGAACGGGAAGGCCGTCCACGCGCCCATCAAGAAGAGGATGATGTAGCCGGCCGTGAGGTAGCCACGGTTCTTCTTGGCGAACCAGCCGAGCAGGGGCGCCGAAGCGATGCCAGATGGAGACGAGTGCTGTACGACTGCCATCGTCCTACTCTCCCGTCTTCAGCATGCGCTTGGTGACGACGTAGATCATGAAGGCGAAGAAGGGGAAGAACAGCAGCGGGATCGTCGAGCCGATGCCGAGGTCGTATGACCGAAGCCCCTGCGAGATCGCCAGCAGCGGGAAGGTCTCCGTCGCGCCGCCAGGGCCGCCGTTCGTCAGGATGTAGATGAACTGGATCGAGTTCGTGGTCCAGATCGTCGAGAGCATCACCGTCACCACCACCACGCTCATGATGCTTGGGAGGGTGATGTACACGAAGCTCTTGAAGGTCGTTGCGCCGTCGATCTCGGCGGCCTCATACAGCTCGCCAGGGATCGCCTGGAGACCGGCCAGGAACGTCATCGTCCAGAAGGGCGTGCCCTGCCAGATCACGGCGAAGAGGATCGACCAGAGCGCGTACTCGGGCTTTGCCAGGAAGAGGATCGGCGCGTCGATCAGGCCGATGCCGGTGAGCGCCGCGTTGTAGACGCCGTTGACGTCGTTGTACATCCACTTCCAGGTGTACGCCGTCACCAGCGCAGGGATCGACCAGGGGAGGAAGAGGAGCGACCGCCAGAAGTGGCGGGCCTTGATCTCGGCGTTGAGGATCAGCGCCGACACCATCCCGATGATCAGCTTGCCCAGGCAGGCGCCGCCGACGTACAGCAGCGTGATCCAGGCCGACGACCAGAACGCGTCGTGGATGCGGGCCTCGGAGTCAAAGAGCACCTTGTAGTAGTTGGCGAACCCGACAAACGTGCCCGGCGCGCCGACTTTGACATCCTGCAAACTGAGCCAGAATGAGTACGCGAGTGGATACGCCACCAGCCCGATCACGACGAAGAAGACCGGTAACGACAGCGCGTAGCCGAGCTTCCAGTCACGCCCGAACGGGTTTCGGCGCGGCTGAGCCGTCGCGACCGACCCTCGCGCAGCTACTTGCAGGGTGCTCATCCACATTCCTCCCGCATCGACGCGGATCTGCGTTTCAGGCCCATCGAGCGAGCAGCGGGCTGCCACTCCGACGCCTGTCGAAACACCGGTGTTCGAGGTCAGTCAGGCCGCCTTCGAGAGTCTCGGTCGGCGGTCGCTCCGAGTCAGGCTGCGAATCGGAGGCGAGGATGCGGCAAGCATAGCAGAGAAAACCGAGACTGGCTACGAATGTCGAGGCGGGTTTTGTCCGTCAAACAGATTTCTGACGGGCGTCCGCCCGGCCCCCGCGCCATGGCGCGGGCCGTGCGAGGCTGCCACTGCAATGAGGCAGTCCGAGCGCTCATCCCGAGATGGCCGAAACTCGCATCCGGGCGGGCGAGCCTGCCATCATGATCGGACGGCGGCGCACTCAGCCGTCATCTTGTCTCGTGCCAGGAAGGTCTGCTGATGGATTCGCCCCCAACCTTCGACCCGAGCGGTTTCTCGACCGCCCCGAACACCCGACGCATCACGAAGCCGTGGGGGTACGAGATCCTGCTGACCCCCGAATCCTCGCCGTATGCGGCCAAGCTGATCCACGTGGAGGCCGGCAAGCGGCTGAGCCTGCAGGTGCATGACCAGAAGATCGAGACTCAGACGCTGATCGAGGGCAAGGGCTTCCTGGTGCTCGAAAGCGACGACGGCGAGCTGCAGGATGTCTGGCTCGAGGCGAACGTGGGCTACCACATCGCCATCGGTCAGCGGCACCGGCTGTGCGCCGCACCAGACCAGGACGTGACCGTCTTCGAGGCCTCGACGCCCGAGATCGGCACCACCTGGCGGCTGGACGACGACTACCGCCGCCCGCACGAGACACAAGAGGTCCGCGCCGCCGACCGGGCGTAAGTCTGAACTCGCCGTGACCGCGATCGCCGGCCGATGACGTACGCGCAGCCCCTCACCCGCCCGATCGTTCAGGACGCTCGCTGGAGGTGCCCGCCATGCCCGCGCCGACCATCAAGATCGAGCATGCCCGCTTCGCGCTGACCCTCGACGCCGAGCGCCGCATCGTGCAGGACGCCTCGATCCTGATCGAGGGGCAGCGCATCGCGCGGGTCGGGAAAGCGGCCGACCTCGCCGACATCGGCGCGGATCGGGTGATCGACGGCCGGCGCTTCGTGGTGACGCCCGGCCTCTACAACGGGCACATGCACATCAGCTACGCCCACGCTGTGCGCGGCATCTTCCCGGACGACCTGGCCAACCGGCTGTTTCACGTCTTCAACCTCCAGACGGCCATGACCGAAGAAGAGGAGTACCTGACCACCCAGCTTGGCCTGCTGGAGGTGCTCCAGAACGGCACGACCAGCCTGCTGGATCCCGGCACCACCCGCTTCCCGGACGCCTGCTTCCAGGCGTACCAGGACAGCGGCATCCGGGTGGTCTGGGCCGAGCAGGTGACCGACCGGCCTGCCCCCGTCAAGCTCCCGATGTGGCCGGCCGACGAGGCCGTTGCGCGGACGGCGGCCTTCATCGACCGGTGGCACGGGCGGCTCGATGGGCGGATGCAGGCGATGGCGATGGCGTTCTCCTGCGAGACGGCCAGTGCTGAGCTGTTGCAGGGCTTGAAGCGGCTGGTGGACGAGAAGGGCGTGGCGCTGACGCTCCATCACCAGAGCGGTGAGGCCGAGCGTGCCCGTTACCAGCAGGAGCACGGCGCCACCCCCACCGAGTACCTCGAACGGCTGGGCGTGCTCGGGTCGAACGTGTTGCTGGCGCACGTGCTGGGGCTGAACGCCGCCGAGGTGGATGCCGTCGCGCGGACGGGGACCAGCGTCGTGATGTGCCCGACCAGCGCCATGAAGGAGGCCAAGGGCCTCCACCTGAACGGCAACCTGCCGGAGTTCTGGGCGAAGGGCGTCAACGTCGCGTTCGGCAGCGACTCGGCCAACAGCTCGAATCACCTGGACGTGGTCCGCTCGGCCAACCTCGCGGCCCTCCAGTACAAGGACGCCCGCCGCGACCTCGCGATGATCTCGGCCGAGGCGGCCCTGGAGATGGCGACCCTCAGCAGCGCGAAGGCGTTCGGCCAGGGCGACACGCTCGGTTCGATTGAGGCCGGCAAGAAGGCGGACCTCGTCCTGTTCGACACCCATCGGCCCGAGTGGCAGGCCCTGTTCAACCCCGTCAACAACCTGATCTATAACGCCGACGGCCGCGGCGTGGACACGGTGATCGTGGATGGCCGAATCGTGGTCCAGGGCGGCAAGCAGACCTGGGTGGATACCGACGCGCTCTACGGCAAGGTCCAGGAGATCGGGGAGAGCCTGCAGGCGCGGACGGGGATCACCTTCCCGCGCAGCCGCTGGCCCATCGTCTGATGACGGACTGGTTCACGCAGTATGAGGGCGGGCCGCCGCCGCTGGTGCTGGTGGGCGAACTGGTGGCGCTGGGGCCGGCCCATCGCGGGCTGATGCCGCTGCTCTGGAAGTGGGAAAACGACCTGGAGCTGTCGCTGCTGACCGGCGACCCGGCCCGTCCGCTGACGCCCGAGGGTGTCGAATCCGTCTACGAGCGGTTCAGCAAGGCCGGCCCGGATCACACCGGCTTCGCCGTCTACGAGCGGGCGACGCTCCGCCCGATCGGCACGGCCGGACTGGTCCACATCAACGCGGCGCACCGGACGGCCGAGCTGGGCATCGGTATCGGCGAGCACGACTGCTGGGGCAATGGGTACGGGACCGAGGCGACGCGCCTGCTGCTGGACTACGCCTTCACGATGCTCGGGCTGAACAACGTGATGCTGCGGGTCTTCAGCTACAACGAGCGGGCCATCCGCGCCTACCTGCGGGCCGGGTTTCAGGAGATCGGGCGGCGGCGAGAGGCTCAGCGGGTGGGCGACCGCGCCTACGACGTGATCTTTATGGACTGCCTGGCGGCGGACTTCGATCCGCTGGTTCGCCGCGAGCGCCCCCTGCCGGACGCCGAGCCGGAGCCGGCCCTCCACGACCACCTGCCCGAGACCGACCCGGGCATCGAGGACGACCTCGGCCTGTAGGCCTGAGAACGCTGCCGTCAGCTGGCCGCGCGGCTCATGTCGCCCCAGGCCAGCGCCTCGCGGTAGAGGCCAGGGACGTGCGACCGCTGCAGTCCGAGCTTGTACAGCAGTTGATCGGCCGCCGTCCATTTGCCCTGTTCGTAGAGGCGCACCAGCTCCAGGATCTGCGCCAGCCGGTTTGAGCCACCCAGCAGCGCCGTGCGCGCGTCCTCCGACAGTGGGATCGCTTCCAGCGCGTCTTCCATCGACGTGTTCGTGATGGCGTCGATCAGCGAGAACAGGCCCATCAGGAACAGGTTCTCGCTCTGGTCCCGCATGCGCAGGTCTTCGCCGATCAACTGGCAGAAGCGCGCCCGCGTGACCGAGGTAACCAGCAGCTCGGACGGTTTGTCGGTGCCGAGGCCGGCCAGGATCACCACCGCCGTCCAGGCGCGCATGCCGCGCTCGCCGAGGATGGTGATGGCGCGCCAGATCGACTGAATCTGGCTGTTGAAGGCGAAGGCGGGCGAGTTCAGGTGCCGCAAGAGCTTGTAGGAGAGGTCAGGATCGTGGCGGAACAGCTCCTCGACCTTCCGCATGTTGGGCTCGGCCTTCTGTAGCTCGCTGATGATCTGCATCCGGACGGTGCGGAGGGCCGGCGGCTGCTGCGAGACGAGGATCTCCGGCCGGGCGAAAAAGTACCCCTGCAAGTAGGAGTAGCCGAGCTGTTTCGCCTCGTCGGCGTCGGCGCGTGTCTCGACCTTCTCAGCCAGCAGTTTGACGTTGTAGCGAGACAGCTCCTGGGCGTACCAGGCGCGCTCCTGCTCGCCGCAGGCGGCGAAGTCGATCTTGACGATGTTGGCGTACTTCACCAGCTCGCCCGAGTCGGTCCGTCGGTCGAAGTCATCCAGGGCGATCATGTAGCCGGCTGCCTTCAGCCGCTCGCAGGCCGCGATCACCTCGTCATCAGACTCGACGTTTTCGAGCACCTCGACAACCAGCGACTCGCGCGGCAGGGCGAACGCGTAGTCCTCGACCAGCGACGTGCGCGTGAAGTTGATGAAGGCGCGCGCGTTGCCGGCCAGCGAGCCGATGCCGAACACGAAGAAGCTGTTCGCGATGACGGACGCCGACGCCTGCTCTTGATCCGTGGATGCAAAGACGTTCTTAGTGCTCGACCGGAAGAGAAGCTCGTAGCCGAACAGGTTCGAGTGCGTGTCGAAGATGGGCTGGCGAGCAACGAAGATATCTGGAGGCGCGGCATCTGACATATACTGCAGCTCAGGGGCTGGTCTCCGCCCCGGAAGCCCGACCGATGCCGACACGGTTCCAGCGACGACGACGCGACGACCATGGTCTGAGGATGCGTCGCAACCGTCTCCTGCACCGTCGTGGCAGGCAGCGCGGCGCCCGAGGCGAAGCCGTTCTCACATTACCACGTTTCGAGAGGCTTCTGATCTCTTTCAACGGGCGCCAGCGCTTTTGCGTGACGGTTACGTTAGGGACCTTTGAAACAGGCGTGGAAGCGCTCAGCGGCGGTACGGTCCCCGCTGACCGTCAGGCGGCCGGCCTGCTCCAGCGCGGGCCAGGTTGCCCGGCCGTACACCAGCTTCGCGAGGGCGGCCGGATCGCTCGTGAAGCGAACGTCGCCGTCAGCCACGCCGGGTGTGACGCGCAGCGACCCTGGCCGAAACGCCAGCTGCCAGACGGCTGACGGATCATCCGCCACGGCCAGCACGTAGGTTCCCTCGCCGCCGGTCTTGTCGCGGTTCACTACCGCGGGCACGTTCAGCTCGAGCAGCATCGGGAGCAGGTGGCGGGCCGTCTCAGGATCGAGGTCGGCAGCCTGCTGGCCGAGCGAGTGTTCGAGATCGAGGCGGTGGAACGCCATCTCGGCCAGCCGCATGTCCACAAACCAGGACGCCGACCGCATGCCGTGCGAGTGCGGCCCTTCCACGTCCAGTTGCGCTGGCGTCAGGCCGTCGAAGAACTGGTTGAACTCCTCATTCGTCTCACGCAGCATCCGGACGATCTGCGGCGTCTCCCAGGCGGCGATCTCGTTCATCCGGTTGGTCCGGGCCTCGCGTGACTCCGGTTCGGCCCTCTCGCCGCGCAGCCCGGGCTTGATGTACCCCGTGTACGACTCGACCTGCCGGGCGACGTGCGCCGCCAGCGTCCGGACGAGCCAGGGTGGGCAGTTTGTCGGCAGGTTCCACTGCTCGGGCGTGAGCGCTTCGAGATCCGCGACGAACCGCTCACCCTCGCGGCGGTGCAGTCGCAGCCCCTCGCGGACGCGGACGACGTCGGCCATCGGCGATCCCTCCCAGGCTCCGGCGGTCGTTATCCTGACAGCGGCCGGTTGCTGCGCGCCAGGCCGAGCCTCGCTGTAGGGTAGCCGAGGCGCACGGCGACGTGCATCGGCGACCACACACCTGACGATGGTGACCGTGCGGGAGCACAGCGGCCACCGGCGCGGCGACACGAACGGCACGCTGCCGTCAGACGATGGCGGGCTTCCCCCACCGCTGAGACAGCGCTCCCAGAGGAGGGTCTGATGACCGCGAACCGCCTGCTGATCCTGGAAGACGATCCGCGCATACTCGATCTGGTGGTTGCCGCCGGCGAGGCTGCCCGCTACGCCGTCACGCCGACCGAGGCGATCAGCCAGTTTCGGCAGGCGTTCGAGGCCGCCGCTCCGTCGCTCATCGTGATCGACCTGCAGTCGCAGGCTGGCCTCGGCAGCGATCTCCTCCTCTATCTGCAGCGGATCGGCTGCGCGGTCCCGATCATCGTCATCGGCGGCGCGGATGCGCAGGGGATCGGCGCGGTGCGGCAGGCCAAGGATCTGACCGGCCTGACGATCCTGGGGACGCTCGCGAAGCCGTTCCCGTCGGGCGCGCTGGCGGCGCTGCTGGAGATCCGCCGCGAGCCGGATCTGGACGAGTGGGCGGCCGAGATCCACGCGGCGCTCGAGGCGGGGCAGCTCGGCGTGCACTATCTGCCCATCGCCGAGTTCGCGACGGGCAACATCGTCGGGTTCGAGGCGTTGGCGCGCTGGTTCCACCCACGACGCGGATTGATCAGCCCGGGCCGCTTCATCCCGCTGGCCGAAGCAACGGGCCAGATCGTGCCGTTGACGGACTACGTGCTGGCGCGGGCAGTCGAGAATTGCGCCGCCTGGGCCGTGGCCGGGCACGAGCTGTCGGTGTCCGTCAACGTGGCGGCGACCTCGCTGACAAGCACGCATTTGCTCGACGGCGTGAGCCGCCTGCTGGCGGAGCACGGGGTTCCGGCCCGCAGCCTGACGCTGGAGGTCTCCGAGAGCGCGGCGATGCGCCAGCCGGAGCTGACCTCCGAGATCCTGGCGCGGCTGCAGCAGCGGGGCGTGCGGCTGGCCCTTGACGACTTCGGCACTGGCTACACGAACTTGAAGGTGCTGAGTCAGATCCCGTTCGACATGCTCAAGATCGACCGCAGCTTCGTCACGGATGTCTCGACCAGCCGGCAGAACCAGGTCATCGTGCGGGCGATAGCCGCGCTGGCTGGCAGCCTGGGCCACGCGATGGTGGCGGAGGGCGTCGAGACGGCGGCCTGCTGGCGCTGGCTGGCCGAGAACGGGGTGCAGCAGTGCCAGGGGTTCGTGCTGGCCCGCCCGATGCCGTCAGACCGGGTGCTGGACTGGCTGGCAGGCTACAAGCCGCCCGTGTGACGCGGAGGCAGATCGACCCATGGCCGTTGGATGTCAGCGGAAGGCGCTGACATCCAGTCCGTGCCGATCGAGGTCGTCCAGGACGGTGTGCCAGACGGCCCGAGCTTGACGCGCTGCCGCGCGTGCATCGGCGTCGGTAGCTTCGGGCCAGTTGCCGGGATATTGTCCCTCGACTGCCCATTGGGTCAGCATCGACAGATCGGCGTGTGCGTTTACGACCTGCCACCCAGGCGGGAGGTGATCTCGCAATTCGTCAAGATCGTGGCGGAACGGGAAGCGCACTTGCAGGAAGACGAAGATCGACTTGAGGGACTTCTCGACAGCTTGCTGGGCGTGGTAGCAGCCGATATGTGGGGCAATCAGGCTTGACCTCGTGGATTCCTCGGCAACGGCAAGGTCGTCGCGGGCGAAAGCCAGCCAGCGTTTCGCTTCGTCAGCGGGGAGACTGGTGGTCACGCTGCGGACGGTCTTTCGTAAACCACACGGCCTTCCCGAAGCGCAGATTCCAGGACCGTGCCGATGAGGCGGCCCCGCTCATCAATCTCCTCAGGCGTCGCTAGCACGATATCCTTGGCGACGCCCGACCCGCGAAGTGCGCGCCGTATTGCAACAGCCGTGTCGCGCCGGTCGTTGACCTGTGTCAGCACCACCAGGAGATCAACGTCGCTGTCCGCACGAGCGTCACCCCGGGCCTGCGAGCCGAACAGGATGATCTGGAGCGGGTCGAATCGCTCGACAATCCGCCGGGCCATCTCACTGATTGCCTGCTCGGTGGTCTGCTGCGCCGACGTCATCACTGCGCCCTGCGCTCCAACATGTCTCGTGTGCCTGAGGCACTGGAAGCATCGTACCCAACCGGGCGCATGGGTGGCCGCTTCACGAGCGCTGGCTGGCCGAGATCGGGGTGCAGCAATGCCAGGGCTTCGTCCTTGCCCGCCCGATGCCGTCAGACCGGGTGCTGGACTGGCTCGGGAGCTACAGGCCGCCCGTGTAATCGGTAGCGGTACGCCACCGCGCACGAGCGGCAAAACCCGCCAGACCTGACGATCTTGTCGCCGTCGCCTCGAAAGTGTTGCATCTCGGGGGGGGTACGCTACGCTCTAGAGACGCGGAATCGGCCGCGCGCCTCAACGGGGAGGCGCCGCAATGGCGATGTGCGATGACGGTCAACAGGTAGCAACCGCCGTGCTGGAGCCCGGACTGCCAGACGCGCCCCACACGACCATCGGTCAGCCGTCCTTGCCACCGCTGGCGATCAGCGCCCTGATGGTGACGAAAGCCGACCTGATCGCGGCGTTGCGGGTGTATCTGCCGCAGCTAAGCGACATTGAGCTGATCGACGGTGAGCGGTTTCTGCTCAGCGTGGGATCGCATGCGTCCGAGAATGGAGCCGACTGATGGCCGACTGCGCGTGTACGAACTTCCCAGCAGGGCTTGGAAACGTCACGATCGGCGCCTCGCTCGGAGTCGGCGGTTCCGTCCCGGCCGGCGGTCTGAGGCTTGACGTCCAGGGTGGCGGTACGCGGCTGAAGTCGAGCAATCAATTCCCGCTGCTCCTCGACGCTGGAAACGCCTCCATCCCGTTTAGCTCCGTCATCCAGTTCCGGAAAAGTGATGGTACGAGCGCCTGGCAGTTCGGCTCGGGGGCGTACCAGGGGACGCAGCAGGAATTTGGCCTTCTGGACGTGATCGCGGGGAGCTGGCGCCTGTACGTCGGTCCGACCGGCAATGTTGGTGTGGGAACACCGACGCCGGCAAAGCGACTGCACGTTCAGACCAGCACCCCCGACTCCCACATCTACGCTGCGGACACGTCGCCGTCGGTACAGCTGGGAAATCACGCGACGAGTCCGGGCAGCAGCACGATGAATACGATTCTGGCGATGGCCACCGTCAACGGGCACTATGGCCTTAGCGCGGGTGACGCGCTGATCGGGATGAACGGGAGCGGACACGGCAGCCTGCACGTCAATTCGAACTACCAGGGCGGCAGCACGAGTGTGATCATGCAGCCCGGAACGGGGAACGTTGGCGTCGGTACGACGGCTCCTGCCAAGAAGCTGCATGTCCAGGCCGCCACCCCGAACGGCCAGCTCTTTCTTTCGGACACGTCGCCATCCATCGACATGGGCAACAACGCCAGCGGCGCCAGTACGATGGGAGCGATCCTGGCGCTTGCGACGGTGACCGGCCACTACGGCCTCACCGCCGGCGATGCGATGCTGGCGCTGCAGGGCAGCCTGCACGGCAACCTCTATATCAACTCGAACTACACCGCCGGCTCGACGAGCGTGGTGTTGCAGCCGAGCACTGGCAACGTTGGCATCGGGACGGGGACGAGCTCGCCGCCGTCGTACAAGCTGGACGTACAAGGCAGCACGCGGCTGAAGTCGGGCGATCAATTCCCGCTGCTCCTCGACGCTGGAAACGCCTCCATCCCGTTTAGCTCCGTCATCCAGTTCCGCAAGATTGATGGTACGCCGGCCTGGCAGTTCGGCTCGGGAGCGTACCTGGGGACGCAGCAGGAATTTGGCCTTCTGGACGTGATCGCGGGGAGTTGGCGCCTCTACGTCGGTCCGACCGGGAATGTGGGTATCGGACAGACGGCGCCGCAAGCTCGCCTTCATGTGGGTCCTGGCGGTATTCGCTCAGATGGTGGGGTCACTGCGGATGGGCCGATCTCGACCAGCACCCTCAGCCAGGCAGACATCTCGTCGGGTGGAGACGTGCGAGCGGCCAGGAACTTCATCGCCAGTGGTCGAACCGTCGCGGACGGAAACGGCTGCTACTACGCGTAAGACGCTCCTCCGGTCCGGCGACACGATGAGGTGCCAACCATGAACAGTCGACCAGCAGCAGCACCAACAGCACCAGCACCGGGCGTCCAACTGACGCGCGAGGGCTTCGAGCAGGTTAGCGGCGGGCTGGCCGCCCTGCGGAGCAGCCGTCGTCCTGATGTCGCCCGACAGCTCCAGCGTGCGCACTGTTCCTCGATCCTGCCGCGCACGACCGTACCGTGGCGTTCGCACAGGCCGAACTCGATTCGATTGACGCGCGCATCGTCGAGCTGGAAGGCTTGCTGGCGACGGCGCAGGTGATCGGCGACGGCCCGCCACCCGCGAGGGTCCAGCCGGGCTCGCACGTCACCGTCCGGTACGAGGACGGCGCCGAGGAGGGTCTGACCCTGGTCGGGGCGCTCGAAGCGGACGCCGCGAATGGCCGCGTCTCCATTGTGTCCCCAGCCGGCAAGGCGCTGCTCGGCAAAGGCCTCGGTGCCGACGTAAGCCTCGGGACCAGCGCCGACCGGGTGACGCTACGAATCGTGCGGCTCGGCAAGCCAGATCCTGCGGAGCCAGGGCAGGCGGCCGAGCCGGGCGTACGCGGAGGACAACCCTGATGCCTGCCACCACCGTCAGGCCGATGGTGCAGTGCAATGTCCCGCTCCCGGAGACGATCTGCGTTGTGCCGTCACAGCCGCGACCGATGCCGTCAGCGCCATGCTCCTGGACCGACGACCCTGTCACCACTGAGACGCCGATCAAGGCGGTCCACGTGAACGAGCTTCGTCGTGAGATCGATAGCGTCCGGCGACAGCATGGCCTCCAAGTATTCCCCTGGACCGACGACCCGGTCATCGCATGGCGCACCATCATTCACGCAGTTCACTTTCTGGAGATGCACGGTGCCCTCCAAGAAGCGTGGACGCTGACTGGTCGTGGTCAACTGCCGGCGTGGACGTGCGGCAGCGCGCCATCAACTGAGCGCGTGGTATTCGTATCAGATCTCAATGACCTTCGCTCCTGGTGCGACTATCCTGCTCGTCATTGACTGGTAGGTGTGGCCAAGCCATAGCGGGCACGTAGGACATTTGCGGCTGCAGGCATCTATCGTGCCTGCACTTTTGTGGAAGGAGGCACCGTATGGGACGAACATATACCGATGTTGTAGTCGGTGGACGGGCTATGCTATCCGACCACGTGTCCACGCTGAGAACCTATGTTGATCAAGATAAGCAATCCGTTCCTGCTCCTTACCGATACAGTTTTAGTTGGAACAATATAGTCTCTGGTGATCGCGTTTTAGCAAAATACATCAGTGAGTTGAGAAGTGCCATTCAGCTCCTATGGAACTTCAAGGCACGTGGACCACTTCCGAGTTGGACTGCCGCCGGATCACCTGGAGGTGACAGTAATGGCGATGCTGCTACTGTTATTCGCGCCAGCCATATCACTGATCTGAGGAGATGGCTTAACCAATATGAAGATAATCATGCCCCTAAACAACAGGGAATTAATTCGAAGAGCTACTCATCTAATGATGGTAGACATCCTATCGTTTTTGACCATGATGTTTCAGGGGACGAATCTTGGAATTGGGTAGGAGCTGTAAGGGAATTAACTAGTGATGTAGAATATGGCCCAATCTATATTCGGACTGTAATTGACACAAGAAACAATGGACAGTCTGATCCTTCTAGTTCAAATCCTGATGACTATGCAGGGTATAATCAGGCGTTTTACCGGTATACAGCGGCTTTCAACAAAGGTGATCGAAGAAGATGCGGGACGGTAGCCGGAGCGTGATGACGGGCGGAGCGTCTGGAACGCGTGGGAGGACAACCGGAGCCGTGCGGCGGCGTGGTGAGTGCGTG
>JADZEM010000168.1 GCA_020850535.1 Chloroflexota bacterium | reverse complement strand
CGTCGCTGCGCGACGGCCGTCGGGAACGGCAGGCACTGGTGCGACTGGCGCGTCGCGCAGCGACTGCAGGATGGTAGGCGGGGCTTTCAAGCCCCGACGAGGTCGCAGGACGTGCTCGTCATGCAATCGCCCTGGTGCACACACGGGCGTCGTTTGACCGGTCCGGCCCGGCGTCCTATCCTCTGATGCTTGAAACACATGAGGTAGGTGGCCCCGGCTCTGGTCCTGGCGGCCAGCTCGGCAGCGGCGCGACCGACGAGGTATCGATGCGAATCCTGATCATGGGGTCTGGTGGGATCGGCGGCTATTACGGCGCGCGGCTCCTGAAGGCCGGCAATGAGGTCGTCTTCGTGGCGCGCGGCGCACACCTGGAGGCGATGCAGGCGCGCGGCCTGGAGACCCGTGAGGTCGGCGGCGGCGACGTGATGGTGCAGCCGGTCCAGGCGGTCCGCTATCCGGCCGACGCCGGTGGGACGTTTGACTTCATCCTGTTCGCCGTCAAGACCTACGACAACGACGAGGCGGCGGCGGCTGTCGCGCCGGTGGTGGGGACGGAGACCAGCGTTCTGCCGGTCCAGAACGGCATCGACTCGGTCGAGATGGTCGGCCGTCACGTGCCGCGCGAGGCGATCCTGGCTGGCTCGACGGACATGAGCGCGAAGATCCTGGAGCCGGGTATCATCCAGCGGCTCAGCCAGGGGTCGCGGATCACCGTCGGCGAGGCGGCGGCCCCGCGCACGCCGCGTGTCGAGCGGATCGTGGCGGCCTTCCACGAGGCCGGCATCCCGGACGCGGTCATCACCGACGACTCGCAACGGGCGCTCTGGGAGAAGTTCATGTTCCTGGCCCCCGTGGCCAGCGTGAACAGCTGCACGGGCCTGCCGACCGGGCGGATCAAGGCGGCTGAAGGCGGCATCGAGCTGCTGGCCGCCCTGCGCGACGAGATCCGGGCGGTCGGGCTGGCGACGGGCGTCAACCTGCCCGACGAGGCCGTCGAGCGGGTGGCCGGCATACACGGGCGGCTGACCGACGCGCACACCGTCTCGATGCAGCGGGACTTCGAAGCTGGCCGCCGCGTCGAGCTGGAGACGCTGACGGGGACCGTCGTGCGGCGGGGTCGGGCGGTGGGCGTCTCGACGCCGCTGTTCAGCGCGCTCTACGCGATCCTGCGCGCGAAGGCCGAGAGCATGGGCATCGTCAAGTAGGGAGACAGGCTCGTCGGGGGTTTCAACCCCCGACCGCTCGTTTCGCGGGGATACAGGAACACCGACCACCATGCGGCGCCCTGTGTCACGTCACGTCATGGCGTCGATGACGGCGTCAGCGAACTGCGACGTGCCCACCGCCGACGGATCGTTGGGGCGCGGCTTGAGGTCGTAGGTGACCCGTTTGCCGTCGGCGATGACCCGCGCGATGGCCCGTTCGAGGCGGGCGGCGGCCTCGAACTCGCGCAGATAGCGCAGCATCATCACCCCGGACAACATGGCGGCGCTGGGGTTGACCTTGTTCTGGCCGGCGTACTTCGGGGAGCTGCCGTGGATCGGTTCGAAGACGGCCCCGAGCTTGCCGATGTTGGCCCCAGGCACGACGCCCAGCCCGCCGACCAGTCCCGCGCACAGGTCCGAGAGGATGTCGCCGTAGAGGTTCGGCATCACCAGGACGTCGTACTGGTCGGGCTTCTGGACCAGCTGCATGCACATGTTGTCAACGATGATGTCGTTCACGTCGAGGTCAGGGTAGGACCGCGCAAGCTCCTGGCCGATTCGCAGGAACAGGCCGTCGGTCACCTTCATGATGTTCGCCTTGTGGACGAGCGTCACGCGGCGGCGGCGGTTGGCGCGGGCGTACTCCAGCGCAAACTGGATGATGCGGCGGCTGCCCTCCACTGAGATCGCCTTGAGGCAGACGCTGGATTGCGGCGCCAGCGGCGGCGCGCCGGCCTCCAGCAGGGCGTCCAGCAGGCGTGGCATGCGCGGGTCGTCATACCCGAGCTCCGCGCCGACGTAGACATCCTCGGTGTTCTCGCGGATCACCACGAGGTCAACGCTGTCGTGACGGGTGCGAACGCCTCGGTAGGTCTTGCAGGGCCGCAGATTGGCGTAGAGGTCGAGCGCCTTGCGGAGCGCCACGTTGACGCTGGGAAACCCCTTGCCAATCGGGGTGGTGATCGGTCCTTTGAGCGCGACGTGATTCCGCTTGATCGAGTCCAGCACCCGATTCGGCAGCGAGGTGCCCTCGTTGGCGAGGACGCAGGCGCCGGCCGTCTGCACCTCCCAGTCGATGCTGACGCCGGTGGCGTCGATGGCGCGCCGGGCGGCGGCCATGATCTCGGGGCCGGTGCCGTCGCCGGGGATCAGGGTGACGCGATGGCTCACCTTCGCTCCCGGCGACGACGTACCCATGTGGTCAGGCGGACGGGATGAACGACCGGTAATCCGAGATGCTGAGGTTCAGCTCCTCGGGCCGCTCCTCGACAGCCGTGGCGATCAGGTCCATCGTCAGACGGACCGCCGTCATCTTGTCGTCGATGGCCGGATCCTTCTGGAGAATCGTGTTCAGCGAGTAGCAGGCAGCGGCCTGGTACATGGCGCGGAACAGCTCGAACTCTTCGAGGAGGGTCGGCGGGACTTCGGGCCGCTCGATCAGGGTCGGGTAGAGCGGCTGGCCGGCCGCCTTCGTCTCCCCCTCGACCTGCGCGATGAACGCCCGCTCCGACGTGTCGTCGGTGGCCCGGTAGTTGTTGTAGGCGATCTCCCGGGTGCCGGCCGGCGTCAGCCCGATCAGCAGCCGCTCCATGAAGGTTGCCAGCGGCAGCCGTTCCAGCACCACATCCTCGCTGAAGTCACGCTTCAGCAGGAAGACGCTGGTCACGAAGAGTGGCTCCAGTGGATTCGTGAAGACGCGCTCCTTGCCGAAGACCGGGGTCACGTCCAGCATGGCGCGGGCGTTGTCGAAGGCGAACAGCCGACCCATGATGGTGCGCGTCCGCTCGGGGCCGAGTGACTGGAAGTGCCGGCGCGTCGGCTCGTGATCGGCGTTCATCACCAGTTGCGTGACGTTGTCGAGCAGCTTCTGGTGCTCCGCCAGGAAGGCTGGCGAGATATCCGGGACGTTCTCCTTCTTCGATTCGAGGATGCTCAGCGCGGACTCGGGGAAGTTCTCGACCAGGTTGGTGCGGAGGTAGAACACCTTCTCAGAGATGTAGGTGTACGCCTCAATCCCCTTGTCAAGCGCGAGATCCGTCGTCCGAAGCTGAAGCTCCTCGTTGTCGGTGGTGAGCGCCACCATCGGCACATCGGCGGTCGGGTGCTCTTCCAGCCAGCGGAAGCAGCGATAGCCCAGGACCGGACCCTCGGGCGCGTCGATGCGGCGCGGGCCGACGCGCTTTCCGTCCTTCGTCTGGAACACGTACCGGACGTAGACCCAGTCATCCGAGTGGAAGCGAGTGTTCGCGAACTTCATCAGCCCGTACGAGCTGGTCGACTTGCCGGTGCCGGTGGCGGCGATATAGAGGACGCCCTTCTTGCCGGACAGCTCGACGGCCGCGCCATGCAAGGAGTGAATGCCGTACTCGTCGGCCAGCACCCGGCCCACTGAGCCGAGCACCCAGCTCTTCAACTGCCCGTAATACGAGGTGTTGAAGAAGATCACCGCGTTGTGGCGGCGGCTGTAGTAGGCTGCTTCCGGCTGATCGGCGATGCCGCCAAAGGCGTACACCATCACCTGTGGCTCGGCCGGCGCGTCCCGCCCGGTGGCGGCCTTCCACTCGTCGGGTGAGAACCAGTTGTCCACCCAGAAGTCGATCAGGTGCGGCGAGTTCGTGTGGGCGCGGACGCGGATGCCGTGAACGACGACATCATGGATCCGGGTCGCGGCCTGACCGTCGGCAGAGGCCATGTAGCCCCTGACGGACGCCAGCAGCTCCTCGTAGCGGCCGGGCTTGGCGTCAATCGCCTTGTCGTGGACGTTGGTGCGGGCCTTCGTCCGGGTCAGGACGTTGGCCGCGCCGATGGGCGTTCCAGGCCACTCAACATCATCGGGGACCGTTGGCTCGGGGAAGTGAAATGACTGCTGCTCGACCGTAGCCATGCAAACACTCCGTTCTGGCTCGCCAGCCCCGGGCGTCCCACTGTCGGCAACCAGCGTCCGACAGCCGAGGGCTGGCGTTTCACGACCGATGGAATGAGCGTGAAGTGGATGAAGTGCGAGGTCGGGCTACTTCAGCCCGACCTCGTCCAGGGCGCCTCGCAGGATGCGGGCTGATTCGAGGAGCGCCTTCTGCTCGCTCTCGTCGAGCGGAAGATGGATTGGCGTCTCGGGACCGTCCTTGCCGATGACCCAGGGGATCGACAGCGCCACGTCCTTGATGCCGAGGTAGCTGCCGTCCATGCGGACGGAGACCGGCAGGATGCGCTTCTCGTCCAGGCGGATCGAGCGAATCAACTGCACGATCATCGGGGCCACGGCGTAGAACGTGCCGCGCTTCCGCTTGATGACCTCAGCGCCGCCGAAGCGGGTGCCCTCGATGACCTCGGCCAGCGCCTGCTCGCTGAAGCCCGGGTACTGCCGCAGCGGCATACCGGCGACGGTGCCGATGCTGGTGACCGGAGCCTGGCTGTCGCCGTGCTCGCCCAGCATGTAGACGTAGACCTGGTCCGGCGTGACGCCGCCCAGGCGCTCGGCCAGCAGGGAGCGGAAGCGGGTGGTGTCGAGCAGGGTGCCCGTGCCGATGACCTTGCCGGCCGGCAGGCCGGTGGTGGTGATCGCCTGATAGGTCAGCACGTCGACCGGGTTGGCCACCATAATGATGTAGGGGTTCTTACTGTGCCTGGTGACCTGCTCGAGCACGCCCTTCATCAGATCGACATTCTTTTTCAATAGGTCGAGCCGGGTTTCGCCCGGTTGCCGTGGAATGCCCGCCGTAATCACAATAAAGTCTGAATCGGCGCTGGCCTCGATGCCGCCGGACGTAATGTCGCAACGGTGGGAGAGGGCAAGGCCATGGCGGAGGTCAAGGGCCTCGCCGGCGGCGGCCTCACCGGCGATATCGCACACCGCAAGTTCTTGAAAGCCGCCTTCGAGAACGAGCTGGAACAGGGTGGTTGAGCCAACCCGGCCCGCTCCACCGACCACGCTCAGCTTCATCCGAAATCTCCTCGACGAGTGTCAATGGCGACGCCATCAGGCTGCACCGCTGGCCGCCAAGATCGGGCGGGACTCGACGGAAGAGGGCCGACGAAGAGGCCGAAAACAGGCAGTCAGAGCGTCTTGTCAGGGGTATGGGGCTATGGTACACTACGCTCTGCGTTCGCGCGAGTAGCTCAGTGGATTAGAGCGCAGCCCTGCGGAGGCTGAGGCCCCGGGTTCGAGTCCCGGCTCGCGTACCAACCGCGGAGACATGTGAAGAGGCCGTCAGTTAGTCCCAATGCCGCCTCGCGGGCGGACTACAGGCGGTCTTTCTCTTTGCCCAAAAACACGCCCAGCGGGGCTTGAAGTAGGGATGGCCAGATGGAACGTAAGCGGCTTGTTGCGGACCGTTTTCGGCGCATCTGGCATATCGTCGAGGATATCGCCGAGACTCCTGGCAAGAGCCGCCGCGAGCTCGCGGACAAGTTCCATCTCAGTGAGCGGCAGGTTCAGGCAGACCTCAACATCATCCGCACCGACATGCGGCTGCCGCTCGTCAGGCGGCAGGGCTACCGGTTCGTGGCCGAGGGCGGCAAGAACGGCGGCGGCGGTGAGGGCTGCTTCGACTTGCGCGAAGCGCAGCTCCTGGTGATGATCCTGCGGCAGGCCACCAAGGACCGCTCGATCCCCTCGGACCGGCTCGGCTCGCTGATGCGGAAACTGCCGGCCATGTTCCCGGCTCACCTTCAGCCGCTGGTGCAGCGGACCCTGGAGGCGGTCACTGCGCCGCGCTCCGGCCAGCAGCAGCAGGTCTTCGCTGCCCTGGCAGACGGCCTGTTGCGCGGCACCTACGTCAAGCTGCACTACCCGCCGGGCGACATGTCCTCGCCGATCACCGAGCCGGTGGTCCGGCCTGAGCTGCTGCTCCCGTATCTGAGTTCCTGGTACCTGATCGGGGACTGCAAGCAGCGCAGCCGCACCATGATGTTCAATCTCGACGCCGTGACCGCGGTGACGCTCGCAGCCGACGCCTGATGTCGTCGCGCGTTCCTCGCCGCCGGGCGCTCGCCCGGGGGTTTGTCGTGGCCGGCGGTCTCGCCATCTGGCTGGCCGCGTTGCCGCAAATGGTCGGGGCGCAGGCCCCTGGCCCCGACGCCGAGACGCCGCTGCCCGACCCCCCGGTGCCCGGACTCCCGCTGGTGACCGGGAACGATCCGCTGACGGAGCCGTCTGAGCTGGTCGTGATGGACCCGGACGAGGACGACGGCACGATGGCGGCGCCCGAGCCGCCGACGCCGGTGGTGCTCGGGGTGACGCCCGTCAAGCTGACGATTCCGGCGCTCGGGGTTGAGGCCGTCGTCGAAGCGGTCGGCCAGGAAGCGGACGGCGCGATGGCCACCCCTACCGACCCGGACGATGTCGCCTGGTACGCGGGCAGTCCAGGGATGGGCGTGCCAGGCAACGTGGTCTTCGCCGCGCACGTCAACTGGGACAATCGGCTGCGCCCGTTCGGGTTGCTGCATCAGCTTGAGCCGGGCGACGTTGTCCAGGTGATCGACGCCGAGGGACGTGGCTTCGAGTACGTCGTGAAGTCGTCGCACTGGGTGCGGGCTGAGGGGGCGCCGGTCGAGGAGATCTTCGCACCGACCCCGATGCCGACGGTCACGCTGATCACCTGTGGCGGCGAGTTCGTGGCCTCGCGCAGGGAGTACCTGGACCGGCTGATCGTCAAGGCGGTCGGCGCGTAGGCCGTAAGGCGGTCATGGGGTAGGCGCGGGCTACCGTTTCACCACGTCAGCGCGACCAGCATCCCCAGCAGCGACCCGATGAACACCTCGAACGGGGTGTGCCCGAGCAGCTCCAGCAGCCGTCGCTCGTTGAAGCGCTTGAGTTCCAGCACCTCTTCCAGCATCCGGTTCAGGATGCGCGCCTGGACGCTGACGGCCCGCCGGATGCCTGCCGCGTCGTAGAGCACGACGCCGGCGAAGATGAAGGCGATGGCGAACAGGGGCGAGCCGACGCCGTGATCCATGCCGATCCGGGTGGCGAGCGCCACCACTACCGCCGAGTGCGAGCTGGGCATGCCGCCCGCGCTCGTCAGGTAGCTGAGCTGAACGGTGCGCTCGCGGAGCAGCACGATCAGCAGCTTTGAGATCTGCGCCAGGAACCACGCCAGCGAGGCGGTGATGAGGGCATCGTTGGTCATCAACTGCGACATCGTGCGACGCCTCAGGCGCTAAAAGGCCGGCTCGTCAAGCTCGATGCTGCTGGATTCGAGCACGCGAGTGATACGCAGCTCGGCAGCGTCGAGGATCTCGGCGCAGCGGTTCGCCAGCGACATGCCGCTCTCGAATGTGGTGATGGCGGCCTCAAGCGTCAGGCCGCCACGCTCCAGCAGCCCGATGGCCTCCTGCAGGCTGCTGAACGCCTGCTCGAAGTCGAGGGCGCTGTTCGATTCCACTGGAGTGTCTGCCGGTGTCGATTTCTTTGCTGCCATCGTCGCTATGATCCCGCCTTGTTCGAGCCGGAGATGTGCGCCGCCTGTCGAGGCGGCAGATGCTGTTCCGCTGCGTCGGACCGGGGTGGGGGGCCGCCGCGTGACCCGTTCGCCGTGGCGTCGAGCGTGCCATCCGCGAGTTGAATAGCCAGGGCGTCGCCAGGGGAGACGGCCGCGGCAGTCCGGACCACCGAGCCGTCTGCCGTGGTCACGATGCTGTACCCCCGGTCGAGCGTGGCGCGTGGGCTGAGCGCGGCCAGTTGGAGGCGTCGACCGGCCACCTGCTCGGCCAGCGTTCGCAGGTGGCCCTCAAGGAGCAGGCGCGCCCGATCCGCCTGATCGAGCGTCGCCTGCCGATCCCGCGCGATCCTGGTCAGCGGCGAGTGCGCCAGCAGGCGATCGCGCGAGCGCCGAACGTTGACCTCGGCCGTCTCCAGCGCCTGCTCGGCGCACGCCCGCCCGCGCAGCGCCAGCTCGGCCAGGTCGAGGCGCAGCGCCACGAGGTCCGGCGAAGCCATCTCGGCGGCGGCGGACGGCGTCGGGGCGCGGTGATCGGCCACGAAGTCACAGATGGTGAAGTCCGTCTCGTGGCCCACCGCCGAGATCACCGGCCACGGCGCGGCGAAGACGGCCCGCGCGATGCGCTCGTCGTTGAAGATGGCCAGCTCCTCGGGTGCGCCGCCCCCCCGCGCCACGATGACCACGTCCACGCCGTTGCCACGCTCGTCGCGCCAGGCGGCCAGCCGCTTGAGCGCCGCCACGACCTCCAGCGGCGCGCGGTCACCCTGGACGCTGCTGTGGGCGAACACGAGCTGGGCGATCGGGTAGCGGCGGCTGAGGACGGTCACCACGTCGTGGTAGACGGCACCCGTCTCCGAGGTAATCAAGCCGATCCGGCGCGGGAACGGCGGCAGCGGGCGCTTGCGCTCCTCGGCGAACAGCCCTTCCTCTTCGAGCTTGAGCCGCAGCGCCTCGAACCGAAGCTGGGCCTCGCCGACGCCGGCCGGGTAGAGCAGATCGACCACCAGCTGCAGGCTGCCCCCGGGCGGGTAAAAATCGACCCGCCCATGCGCCACCACCGCATCGCCCGCGCGGGGCTGCGCCGCGATCCTGGCGGCGTAGCTGCGCCACATCACCGAGCGGATCTGGCCTTCGTCGTCCCGCAGGGTGAAGTAGAGGTGGCCGGAGGATGCCCGCGTCAGGCTGGTGATCTCCCCGGTGACCCAGACGTCCGCCAGGATCTCGTCAGCGCCGAGGATCTGCTGGAGATAGCCGCCGACCTCGCCGACGCCGAAGACGCGCATCATCGCTCCATGCACAGGGTGGGACGGTGATGATACGGCGTGGCGGCCTGCTCACGCGCGGCAGTCTGGCGCGGCTGCCGGTCGGATGGGGTGAACAGGCCGGAGTGCTGGGCGGACAGGTCGGGCTGCCGGCCGATCAGGGCTGGCGCACCAGCAGCAGGGGCTGGCCGTACTCGACGGGCTGCCCTTCGCGAACCATGACCTCCTGGACGACGCCCGACCGCTCGGATTGGACGCGGTTGAGCATGCCCATCGCTTCGACGGCCCCGACGACCTGGCCGGCTGACACGGCGTCGCCGGCGTCGAGGATGACCTCGCCCTTGCCACCGGCGCTGCGTCGAAACACGCCGACGACGGGCGCGGTGATGACGAACGAGTCGGCGCGCGGGCGAGCCTCGGGCGCGGGACGGGCGGGCGCAGGCTGGACGACGGGCGCGGCCTCCGTGGTCAGCTCACGACGCACCAGGAAGCGGACGCCGTCATGCTCGACTTCGAGCTGTTCGACATCCGAGCCGTCCACCAGCCGCAGCAGCTCGCCGAGCTGGTCTGCCAGTTTGTCACTCATCGGCGAACCTCTCCTGAGCTACTGTACGGCGGCGGTGACGGATCGGCTGTTCAGCGGGGGACACCATAGGGCCGGGGGGTGCAATCCCCGTTGCAGGCTACACCCGCTCCAGGTACGCCCCGGTGCGGGTGTCCACTCGGATCGTCTCGCCCTGGTTGACGAAGAGCGGCACCTGGACTACCAGACCGGTCTCGGTCTTGGCCGGCTTGGTGCCGCCGCTGGCCGTGTCGCCACGGAAGCCCGGGTCCGTCTCCACGATCACCAGCTCGACGTTGATCGGCGGCTCGACGTCGACCGGCTCGCTCTCGTAGAACGAGACGGTGATGATCATGTTGTCCTTGAGGTAGCTGACCGTGTCGCCAAGCTGGGCGGCCGTCAGCCCGATCTGATCGTACGACTCCTGATCCATGAAGATGTAGTTCGCATCTTCCTGGTACAGGTACTGCATCTGGCGCTGCTCCAGGCGCACGCGCGGAAACTTGGTGCCGGCCTGGACCGTCGTGTCTGAGATGGAGCCGGTGCGGACGTTTCGCAGCCGCATTCGGACCTGGGCGCTGCCCCGCCCGATCTTCTGGTGCTGATAGTCCAGGATCGAGAAGAGCTGGTTGTCCATCTCGATGATGACGCCCTTCTTCAGATCGCCAGTAGAAATCATCGAATCACCTCCTCTAGCTCAAGGGCCTTCGGGGAGCGGCAGAGCACGCGCACGCCCGTGCCTTCCATGACCACGAGATCCTCGATGCGGACGCCGCCCCAGCCCGGCAGGTAGATGCCCGGCTCGACGCTGAAGACCATGCCGTCCTTCAGCGCCGTCTCGCTGCCCCGCACCGACAGGCTGGGCGGCTCGTGGACTTCCAGCCCGATGCCGTGCCCCAGGCCGTGGGTGAACCTGTCGCCGTACCCCATCTCGGCCAGGTAGTCGCGAGCCAGAGCGTCGGCGTCCTTGCCAGTCATGCCGTTCGTGATGCCCCGCTCGGCGGTCTCCTGAGCCGTCAGCACGAGCTGGTGGATCTCGCGGAGCTTCTCGCTCGGCGTGCCGATGCAGACCGTGCGCGTCATGTCCGAGCAGTAGCCGTTCACGTTCGCGCCGATGTCGATGGTGATCGGCTCGCCCTCCTGCAGCTGGCGATCCGATGGCACGGCGTGCGGCATCGAGGCGTTCGGGCCGCTGGCGACGATGGACGGGAATGACGTGGTGTGGCCCCGGCCCTGGAGGTACTGCTCGACCGCGAGCGCGATCTCCTTCTCGGTGCGGCCCACCCGCAGCTCATGCCTGGCGATGTGCATGAAACAGTCGTCCAGCACGTCCACGGCGGCCTGGAGGTCGGCCATCTCGGCCTCGTCCTTGGTGATCCGCAGCTTGTCCACGATGTCCTTGTTCGGGACCATCGTGACGCCCGGGCCGGGGATCTGGCCGTCCGCGCCTTCGACGCCCTTCTCGCCCAGAGCCTCTGAGAAGGACAGCCAGATGGCATGCGGCAGGTGGATCGACTCGAAGCCGAGCTTCGTGATGCCCAGTTCTTTGACGGACTCGATCAGCCGCTGCCCCTGCCGCGCACTTGGCGAGTAGGCGATGACCTTGTAGTCCTTCGCCTCGTTGGCGGCCTGCTCGTCGGTGCGGGGATCGGTGAGCAGGACGGCGCCGGACCTCCCGATCATCAGGTAGCCGGCCGAGTCGCGCGGCGGCAGATCGTGGCCGGTGTAGCCGCTCAGGTAGAAGCGGGACTCTGGCTGCGAAATGAGCATGCCGTCGATCTCGGCCTCTGCGAAGAGGGCACGAAGTCGCTCGATGCGCGATGCGTACGCACTCATCCGGTCGCTACCTCTCTGGTGGCGTGCCTAGCTGGCTCGCTTGGCGCGGGTGGACGTCGAGGATGCCCGAGTCCGGGCGGTGGATTTTGCAGCAGCGCCGCTCTTGGTGGTCGACTTGGCGGTGGTCGACTTGCTGGCCGACGCCTTGGCAGTCGCCGTCTTGGCCTTGCCGGCGGCGGTCTTGGACGCCGCCGTCCGCGACGCTCGCGGCTTCGCGGCGGTCGCTGGCGCCACAGCATCCACGTCGCCGTCAGCCGCGCCTGACGCGGTCCGCCTGGCTGTGGACGTCGCCGCCGCCGCCCGCTTCGGGGCCGGCTTCTCGCCCGAGGCCGCGGCCCGGCTGGCGGCGGTCGCCCGCCCCCGCGAGGTGCTTGCGGCTGCCGTCCGACCGCCGGTCCGGCCCCGCCCGGCGATGGGCTTGCCGTCAGCGTCGGTCTTGCGCTGTCGCACCGGCAGGTCGCCGTCGCAGCCCATGCAGTGGATCTTGTCGGCGCCCAGCGGGATCCGCAGCTTGCCGCAGGTCTCGCACGGGTCCGGCAGCGGGCGCGACCAGCAGACCCAGTCGCAGGCCGGATAGCGGGCGCAGCCGTAGAACGGCCGGCCGGTGCGCCCCTTCTTCTCGACCAGCTCGCCCTCGTTGCACTTCGGGCAGGTCAGCCCGAGCTTGACGAGGATCGGTCGGCTGGTCTTGCAGTCGGGGTAGTCCGAGCACGACAGGAACTTGCCGAAGCGCCCGGTCTTGACGAGCATCGGCTTGCCACAGTTCTCGCAGACTTCGTCAGAGACCTCTGGCGGCGAGTCGTCGGCGTTCAACGGGCGGGCGTTCTTGCAGTCCGGGTAGCCGGTGCAGGAGAGGAACCGCCCGAACCGCCCGAGTTTGATGGACATCGGCTTGCCGCACTTGTCGCACAGCTTGTCGGTGACTTCGGCGGTCTGGTTGACGTGCTGGACCTCGCGCTGGGCACGGTCGAGCGTCTCCGCGAACGGATCGTAGAACTCGCGCATGACCGGCACCCAGGGGCGTTCGCCCTGGGCGATGTCGTCGAGCTTCTGCTCCATGCCGGCCGTGAACTGGACATCCACGATATCTCGGAAGTTCCCGACGAGCATGTCGTTCACGAGATAGCCGAGGTCGGTCGGCTTGAAGCGCCGCTCCTCCATCTCGACGTAGCCACGGTCCCGAATCACGGAGAGGATCGGAGCGTAGGTCGAGGGCCGCCCGATGCCGTGCTCCTCCAGCGCCTTGACCAGCGTCGCCTCGGTGAACCGTGGCGGCGGCTGGGTGAAGTGCTGTTCGGGCATGAGCTTGAGCAGGTCGAGCCGCTCGCCGGCCGCCAGCTCGGGCAGGCGCGGCTGGCCGTCCTCGTCCGCCGTGTCGCCGTCGTCCTTGCCCTCGCGGTAGACCGAGAGGAACCCCAGGAAGCGCGGCACCGAGCCGGTCGCCCGGAAGGTGTAGCGGCTGCCGCCGTCACGGTGAGCATCGATGTCGGCGGTGGTCTGGTCGAAGATGGCGGAGGCCATCTGACTCGCCACGAACCGCTGCCAGATCAGGGTGTAGAGCCGGAACAGGTTGCGGCCATCCCGCTCGTCCTTGCCGGCCCGGAGCAAGAATGGCTGCACGCGCTCCGGCGCGCGCTCGGAGGAGGTGGGGCGGATCGCCTCGTGGGCCTCCTGGGCCATGCGGCTCCTGGTGCGGTGGATGCGCGGCTGGGCAGGCACGTACTCGCTGCCGTAGCGGCTGGCGATGGTCTGGCGCACCTCGGCGATGGCCGTCTCGGCCACGGTGACCGAGTCGGTTCGCATGTAGGTGATCAGACCGACGCTCTCACCGCCTTCGACAGGCATACCTTCGTAGAGCTGCTGCGCGAGGGCCATCGTCTGGCGGGCGGTGAACCCGAGCTTACGGCTGGCGTCCTGTTGCAGCGTGCTGGTCGTGAACGGCGGCGCGGGGCTGCGCTGGCGCTCGGACTTCTTGACCTCGCGCACAGCCCAGCCGGCGCCATGCAGATCGCCGACAATCCGCTGCGCCTGCTCCTCGTTCTTCAGGTCGAAGCGGTCCACCTTCTTGCCGTCCTGCTCGGTGAGGGCGGCCCGGAAGACGGGCGTGCCGGGCATCCGCTTCCGCAGATCGGCCTCGATAGACCAGTACTCGACGGGCACGAAGGCGTCGCGCTCGCGCTCACGGTCGACCACGATGCGGACGGCAACGCTCTGGACCCGCCCGGCCGAGAGGCCGCGACGAACCTTCTTCCAGAGCAACTGGCTGACCTTGAACCCGACGAGGCGGTCGAGGACGCGGCGCGCCTGCTGGGCATCCACGCGCTGCTCGTCGATCTGGCGTGGATGCTGAACGGCGTGCACGATGGCGTCTTTGGTGATCTCGTGGAACTCGACGCGGTGGATGTTGCGACCCTTCAGCCCGAGGGCATGCACGAGGTGCCAGGCGATCGCCTCGCCCTCGCGGTCAGGGTCGGTGGCCAGGTACACGGCTTCAGCGCCCTTCGCCTCATCCTTCAGCCGCTTGACGACGTCCTTCTTCTCGGGTGAGACGACGTAGGTCGGCTGAAAATCGTGCTCCGTATCGACTCCGAGGACGTTGTCCGGCAGGTCGCGGACGTGGCCATAGGAGGCACGGACCACGTAGTCCCTGCCGAGGAACTTCTCTATGGTTTTGGCTTTGGCGGCCGACTCGACCACCACCAGGTTGCGCTTTGCCATGTTGTAAGGGCCTTGAACGAGGATGCCCGACCAGGAACGGTATCGAGCACGGTCAGACTAGTATACGCAAGGGGTATGAAGCCCCAAGAAGTGGAACCGTGCCGGAAACATCGCAATTCCCTGGCTCGGCCGGGGCTGCCACACCTATCGAGAATCGGAGTCTACCCGCGCGTGGTCGCCGCTCGCACGCCTTTTCTGGCCAGGATCGCCAATGAGATCGTGGCAGCCAGCGTGCCGGATCAGCCGGTGTGGGGTCACCGTACTAACGGGAGAATGGCCCGAACTGTGACGGTTGCGTGACAGTCGGGACCATTCTCCGGGCTGATCTACTGGTCGTCGCGCTCCAGCCGGTCGAACGGCAGATCGACGGCCCGACCCGTCTTTGCCGCGCCGAACACGGCCTCCGTCATCTCCATGTATTTGAGGCCGTCCCAGAAGGAAGGCTCGGTCGCGCGGCGGCCCGACCGCACCGCCTTGATGAAGTCCTCCTCGACCGTCCACTCGCGGGCATCAGCCGCCGAGACTTCGACGGGTTTCAGGTCGGGGTCGCCCGCCTTGCCAGCCAGGATCGTGTCGGAGGCCTGGAGGTAACGGATCGTGCCGTCCGTACCGTAGATCTCGAAGCGGTTCGCCTCCCTGGCGTGCCGCGCGACGCCGCTGAAGAGCATGGTTGCGAGCGCACCATTCTCCAGCTCAGCCACCACCGAGAGCGTGTCCGGACGCTCGACCGGCACAGCGCCGCTGCCGTCCGGCGCGGGGCGCGTCGGGTAGACGGTCTTCTCCAGCGCCGTGACCCGCTTCGCGTAGCCCAGCCAGCGGTGCATGACCTCGATCATCATGCCGACGTCCAGCGTGTTCAGGCCGGAGGTCGGGCCTTCCTGCCGCCAGTGACGTGGGGCGGTGGGGTTGGCGTAGCTGTCCGAGAACGATTGGACCACCACGTTCACCGGCTGGCCGACGTACCCTTCGGCGAGCATCCGCCGAACAACCCGGTCGCCGCGCATGTAGTGGGGCGGCGCGCTGATGTTGGTGGTCAGGTGGGGGTACTTCTTGGCCGCCTCCCACATCAACTTGGCATCGGCGTAGTCCATCGCCATGCGGGCCTGGGTGAAGACGTGCTTGCCGGCTTCGAGCGCGGCAATCGTGATCTCGCGGTGCATCGACGGGTGCGTGCCGATCCAGACGATGTCCACATTCGGGTCTTCGACGACCTCCATCCAGTTGCCGGCTGTGCGCTTGATGCCGTACTCGTCGGCAGCGGCCTGCGACGACGCCTGGCTGCGGTTGGCGACGACCTCAAACTCGACGCCCGGGCACTTCTTGAGACCGGGGACGTGGCGGGTACGGTTGATAGCGCCGGCGCCGACGAAGCCGATACGCAAGGTCTGCTCTGCCATGGTGGGGCTCCCATCTGTGAACTGGCACCGAGTATTCAACACTTCTGGGCGCGGCCGGTCAACTGCGGGTGACCGGCCCAGACACGGGTGCCCCGTGGAATCCTGCACTGCGGCCATCGGACACCCCCAGACACCCACAGGCAGGTGACCGCCACAACGACGCGCCTGCTACGCTTAATGCAGGGATGCCGACCCGCACCGCGGTGCCGGCGGCGACGTGTGGTCAGGATGCGCGGCTGCGAGCCGGCAGGTGCGGGGAGGCCGTGACCGACCGATGGATGAGATCAGCCTGAGCCGCCTTGCGCCGTCGCCGGTCGCCGATCCGTTTCTGCGACCGACCGAGCTGGCGGACTGGACCGCTCCCGGGATCGTCGCGCTGGCCGTCGAGCTTGGATCAGGCGAGGGCGATGTTGAGACGCCAGATGTGGCCCGCCGCTGCTTCGAGTGGGTGCGGGATCAGGTGCGGCACACCGTGGATCATGGCGACGACGTGGTGACGGCCCGCGCCTCCGAGGTGCTGGAGCATCGGACCGGCTTCTGCTTCGCCAAGAGCCATCTGCTGGTGGCGCTGCTGCGGGCGAACGGCATCCGCTCGGGGTTTGTCTACCAGCGGCTGGCGTTTGACGAGGAGCGGCGCGCCTTCGGCCTGCACGGGCTGGTGGCTATCGATCTGCCGGGACACGGCTGGTATCGCTGCGATCCGCGCGGCAACAAGCCGGGCGTGAGCGCCCAGTTCACGCCGCCGGCCGAGCGGCTGGCCTACCGCGCGAACCGACCGGGCGAGGTGCTGTTCCCGAAGGTCTACGCCGACCCTGTCGGCATCGTGGCGCGGGCGTTGAGCGTCCACGACGATCCGGCCGTGCTGGCTGTCAGCCTGCCGGACGCGGTGACCCTGGGCGAGCTGGAGCGGTAGGGCATCGCCGTCTGCCGTCTCTGGCAGTGTGATTCGGCTCGCCTGTGCCCGCGCGTCGGGTCGGAGCTTCGTGCCGGTCGCACGATGTCAACGGCCGGCAGTCTGCGTATCATCCAGGCGTCCGGCTAGAATTGCGCCAACCTCCTGGAGGAGTGCTCATGGCCATCGAAAACCGAGCGTTGACGATCGACCAGGAAATGTACGAGCGAATGGCTGGCTCAGCCGCGCTGTACGAGAAGGCGAAGGAGACGTTCCCGAGCGGCGTCACCCATGACGCGCGGTTTGCCAAGCCGTTTCCGATCTACGTGACCCGCGCGGCTGGCAGCCGCAAGTGGGACGTTGACGGCAACGAGTACGTCGACTACTACGGCGGCCATGGCGCACTGATCCTCGGGCACTGCCACCCGGCCGTCACCCAGGCCGTCGTGGAGCAGGCGCAGAAGGGCACCCACTACGGGGCCTGCCACGAGCTTGAGGTCGAGTGGGGCAAGCTGATCCAGCAGATCGTGCCCTCGGCTGAGGCCGTGAAGTTCACCTCCTCCGGCACCGAGTCCACCATGCTGGCGATCCGCCTGGCGCGGGCGTTCACGGGCCGCGACCGCCTCATTAAGGTGAACGGCCATTTCCATGGCTGGCATGACTACGCGGCGGTCGCGATGGCTCCGCCCTGGGATGTGCCGATCTCGTGTGGTATCCCGAAGGGCGTGCAGGACACCGTGACCGGCATCCCGGACAAGGACGCGGACGCCCTCGAAGCCGAGCTGGCGAAGGGCGACGTGGCCGCCGTCATCATCTGGTGCAACGCGCTGACCAAGGCGTGGGCGGAGACGGTCCGCGAGAAGGCGAAGGCGCACGGCGCGCTGGTCATCTACGACGAGGTGGTGACGGGCTTCCGGTACGCACCGGGCGGCGCGCAGGAGTACTTCGGCGTGACCCCGGACCTGACCACGATGGCGAAGATCGTGGCCGGCGGCTACCCGGGCGGCGCGATTGGCGGACGCGGCGACATCATCCACCAGTTCGACTTCTCGGATGATCCGAAGAAGCAGCGGTTCGGCCGGATCGCCCACCCCGGCACCTACAACGGCAACCCGGTCTCGGCGGCGGCTGGCGTGGCCTGCCTCAACATCGTCAAGGATCCGGCCATCCAGAAGAAGGCCGCGGATACGGCGACGAAGATCAAGGCCGGCTTCCAGGACTCGCTCCACCGGCACGGCGTCGAGGGCTCGGTCAGTGGCTGGGCGTCGTACATCTCGACCAGCCTCAAGGGGAAGGTCAGCGCCTGGGACCTGCAGCTCAAGTGGCGTGCGGCCATGCAGCTCGGCGGCGTGGATCCGTCGGGCACGGCGCTGATCGTGTCGGCGGTCCACAACGACGAGGACGTGGAGCGCACCGTCGCGGCGTACGACGGCGCGCTGACCAAGCTGAAGGCGGAGGGCGCGATCTAGCCGCCGCAGGCAGGATCGAGGCCCGGCGGGCGCCCTCTGGCCGGCGCCCGCCGGACTCCTGCGCCCGCAAGTGACACCAGAAGGCCCGGCTCATCGAGCCGGGCCCTCGTGCTTTCCTCAGGAGATGGGTTCTCGGCCGACTGCCGCCGCGCTCGCTACAGGCGCTGCCGGGTCTCCTCCGCGACGTGTCGGGGCACAAACGGCAGAATGGACGGCAGGGGCGCGTCGTCGGCCTCGTCGTCGGTCAGTGACAGGCCCAGGTCAACGTCGACCACTGGCTGGGCCTCGCCGGAGAGCCGTCCGCCGCAGTGGCAGCACCGCAGCAGCCCGGACCCGATGGCCAGGGGATGGGGACAGGCAGGGTCGTGGATGAACCGACCGCCCTCAATAGCACCGATCACAAGATTGCACGCGCGACAGGACACAGTCCACGACTGGGCAGGCAACGGCATGTAGCGGCTCTCCCACCACATGATGCACCGTCAGAGGGTCATTTGACCACGAATTTCGGCGCGAATTGGGGCGGAATGGGCACGCGAGCAGCGGTGTTGGGACTGCGCACGCCACGGCCGCTACACTCGTCTCGGCCGGTCTGATGACGTCGGTGCAGGCTGGAGGCGCCAGGGTTGCCGTTCTTTGTCGGGGTCTTTCAGGATATCCGTCCAGAACTGCTGGACGAGATGCTGGCGGGCGTCCGAGACGATCTGGCCCACTCCTACCGACGGAACCCCGGCCGACGGCAGTCCCGTGTCTTCCAGCAGATCGATCTGCCGACCTCGTTCATCGCCATCTCGGAGTGGGACGCCGAAGAGGACTTCCAACGGTTCCAGGCGTCGCAGCGCTTTCAGCGCATGACGGTGCAGGCCGACCCGCCGGCGCGCATCGAGCGGCTCCATCGCCTGCGTTCGTTCGCGCGGATGGCGTTTCAGGCGCACTGCGTGGCCTGCATCCGCCTGATCGCGCTGCCGGAGCATGGCGATGAGCTTGAAGCTGCGATCCTCGGGTCGATTCGCGTAGACGTAGAATCGTCGCCGGGGCTCATCAGCCACGACGTGTTCCGGGCGGGCGCGCAGGCCGGGCAGCTTGTCATCGTGCATGGCTGGGAGTCGCTGGCGGCGCTGGAGGCGTTCCGCACGGACACGCGCGAGCGCCACGGCGAGATCCTCAATCCGCTGCTGACGAGCGTCGAGCGATTCGTTGGCTCGGTGACGGCGGTCTTCTCACGGGAGATTCGCCCCGTCCACCCGTGAGGCGGCCGGCGAGGGTGAGTACTCCCCGCCAGCCTCCGTTGGGGACGGCCTTGGCCGGCTAGTCCTGGGCGAACGCCAGATCCCGCTCGTGAAGCTCGCGGCAGGTGTCGCACCAGTGCTCGGTGGGGCGCACGGTGTAGCCACTTGCGCCCCAGACGACCCGTCCTTCGTACGACCAGCGCGGCTCGTCCTGCGCGGAGAGCGAGCCATTGCAGGCACGGCAGCGGGGGGCACAGACCTCGTGGTACGCCTGGTCCCCAAGCCTGAGCGGCTGAGCGCCCGCGCCAATCGGGTTCCAACAGGTCGAGCACGCCAGCATCGTCGTTGACGCCATCGCAGGAGTCCTTCCTCGGCACATCGGTGTGGGCGGCAGCATCGCCAGTCCGACACCTACGGATCGATACGCTTATGGTAGGTGATGGCCGATTCGGAGGATACGGGCAGACTCGCTAAAGCCTGCTGGCGTCCGCTTGTGCAGGCTGCCCACAGGCGGGACTCGCGACGGCATCACGCTCCGGGCGCAGCCCCATCGGCCGGGTCGGCTACTATTCCCCGCACGATGGCGAAGTACGATCCGTTACGAGACTACCTGGATGGGCTGCCGCGCTCGCAGGTGAGAATCAGCCTGTCGTTCACGCGGGTGGAGCAGCTCATCGGGGAGCCGCTGCCGCCGTCCGCGCGCGAGTATGACGACTGGTGGCGTGGCAAGGCCCGCTGGCGTAAGGTGATCGAGGCGCGGCCCTGGGAGCGCATCGGCTGGGTCGTGGATGACCTGGATCTGCGCCTCGGGCTGGTAACGTTCAGAAGGCAGACGTAGGTCGAAGGGCGAAGGGCGTGGATCGTGGGGGAGCATCTTCTCTCCCGCGACCCACGATCCTCGACCCAACGTCACACGCCGAGCTGCTCGTCCGTCATCGTGGCGGCCGGGAAGAACAGGGCCTGCCCGTACTTGTCCAGGCCGAACTTCGAGATCAGCTCTTGCGTGGACGGCGCGACGACGAAATCCGCGAACGACTTCGCGCCCTCGACGTTGATGTGCGCGCCCTTCTCCGGGTTGACCACCATCACGTGGTAGACGTTCAGGAACGTCTGATACCCCTCAGCCACGATGGTCAGGTCGAGCGTGGCCTTGCGCGCGAGGTAGGTGGCGCGGTCGGTGATCGTGTACGCCTCTTTCTCGTTGGCGATCGTCAGCACCGCGCCCATGCCCTGACCGGCTTCCTGGTACCACGGCTGGCCCTTCGGGTCGAAGCCGGCATCCTTCCAGAGCTTCAGCTCCAGTTGATGCGTGCCGGAGTTGTCGCCGCGGCTGACGAAGACCGCGCCGTTCGCCGCGATCTTCTGCATCGCCTCGACGGCTGACGTCGCGCCGGTCAGGCTGATCGGGTCGCTCGGCGGGCCGACGATGATGAAGTCGTTGTACATCACCAGGCGGCGGTCGATGCCGTGGCCGGCAGCCATCCACTTCTTCTCGGAGTCTGGCGCGTGGACCAGCAGCACGTCGGCCTCGCCGCGCTCGCCAAGCGCCATCGCCTGTCCCGTGCCGACCGAGATCGTCTTGACGTTGTAGCCGGTCTGGCGCTGGAACTCGGGGATCAGGACGTCCAGCAGGCCAGAGTCTTGCGTGCTGGTGGTGGTCGCCAGGATCAGCTCGGGGTTGCCGGGCTGCGCGAGGACGGTCCCCAGCGAGGTGGCGCTGGCGAGCACCAGCGCGAGAGCCGCGATACCGAGACGTAACAGGCGAGACATCGTTCCGCTCCGCAGTGGGAAGTGGCACGCTGCCCGGTGTGGGGGAGGGCAGACGTGCCCTGTGCGTCGTGCTGAAGCGTCCGCGCACGAAGTTGTCTTACTTGTGTTGGGACATTCAGCATGAGGAGTGTATCAGGTCAGGCGCGCCCAGCCGGGCGGGTGGGCGCTGCCGGCCCGGCCCCGCCCGCGCGTGTACGCCAGAACCCCCCTCGTCCGGACGCCAGAGCCCCCTCGTCCAGCCAGTGTGGGCGAGGGGGCCTTGATGAGGTGCTCCGCGACGCGCTGAGGCGTCCCGGGAATCAGGCGGCGCTGGGCCGGGGCGCTGTCGGAGGGCGGCGACGCAGCCGGTTGACGAACAGCACGCCGATGCCGATGGCGATCAGTGCGCCGAGCACCACCAGGGCCAGCGGCCCGGGCTCAACCCGCCGGTCGGGCTGGACGCCGGCCAGCGCGGCAAGCTCGTCCGGCGAGAGGGTCGGCAGCGCCACGTTGGTCCGCTGCGCGCGATTCTCGAGGGTCTTCTTCTGGGTGGCCAGCGTCGAAATCTTCGCGGTCACCTCTTGAAGCTGCAGGTACAGCTCCTCGGAGGGCTTCTGGGTGACTTCGCGCCGGAGCTGTTCCCGAGCGGCCTCGGCGCGGCGCAGCTCGACGGCCAGCCGCAGGTACTCGCGCAGCAGCTCCGGCTCCGTCAGCGGCGCGAGGCTGGCGTCCTCCTGCGCCGGCTGCGGCAGGCTGATGCTGGCCACCTTCGCCTTGTTCTCAACGTCGGCGACGCGCGCCTTCAGCCGCTCGATCTCCAGGTTGATCTCGCCCAGCTTGTCGCGCAGGAGGGTCTCTTCGTCCGCCGTCTTGGCGTTCTGGATGGCGGTCGTCGTCTGGGTGTGCTGGGCCTCGGCGCGCCGCAGCGAGGTGCGGAGGGCCCCGTAGGTCCGGGCGAGCACGTCGGCGGCCGGCCGCACGGTGACGGTGACCGTCGCCAGCTCGGCGCTGCGCTGGAGGAACGTCTCGCGGCCCTTGAGTCGGTCGATCTGGATCTTGGTCTGCGACAGCTCCTTCTGAACCTTCAGCACTTCCTCGATGTTCTGGGCCTTGTTCATGAAGTCGAGCAGTTTGGCGTACGTCGCCTCCAGCGACGCCAGCTGCGTCTGGACGTCGCTGAACTCCTCGGTCACGTCCTGGGTGGTTGCCTTCTCGGCGGTCACCTCGACGGCCAGCTCGCGGATCTGGCGCATGGCGGCGTCGTAGCGGCCGGGCGGGAGCTTCAGGCGAATGGTGGTGACCTGAACGCCGTTCTCGTCCTTATTCTCGACGCCAGCGACATAGCCGCCGGCCTGGTTGACCACATCGCTCAGGGAGTTGATCAGCTGGGCTGGGTTGGCAACCAGCATCGAGACTTCGGTGGTGAAGATGACCATCCGGCCGGCCGCTGGCTGGACCACCGCGGACGGGTTGGCTGGTCCGGCCGGGGTCGGCTGCGACGGCACGATGGCCGTCGGGGCGGGCGGCACCGGGCGGCCCGGCTGCTGGACGTTCGGCGCGGCTGCCGGCGCCTGGGCGACGGACGACGTGCTGCCGCGGCTCTCGGAGTCGGCGGGCTTCGCAGCTTCGGCTGGCTTCGCAGCCTCGGCCGAACGGACGGCGGCTGCGCCTGAGCCAGTCGTCGCAGGTTGGGCCGCTGGCTTCGCAGCCGGGGCCGATGTGGCGGCAGGGGCGGCCGGTTTGGCGGCCTCGGCGGGCTTCGCAGGCGCGGAGGTCGATGGCGCGCTCGAACAGGCGGCGATGCCCAGCATGAGAACGGACACGGCGAGGATGGTGGCGAGGACGCGGCGGCTTCGCATCGGTGACTCTCCCCCCAGACGGGCCGGTCCGCTCGGGCGGCCAGCAGTCGGCTCTGCATCCACTGACGCACGATGTCAGCGTAAAGTTCCCGCCCGCCGGGGGCAGTCTTGACGGGCAGGTCCGGGCCGATGCCGTGATGATCTCGTCGTGCAGCCCCGACCGCGCTTCACGTCCTGGTGCGAACACCGGCGACCCCGCAATCGTCCTGGCGCGCACACCCGGCACGGCTTGCATTCGAGGCGACGCTCGCGCACCATGCCGGCACCCGCTGCCTGAGGAGTGACGATGACGGCAAGCCCCCGTCTGTTGTTCGGCTACAACCCGCCCTGCGCCCTGCGCGGCCTGGAGCAGTTCGACCCGCGCACCTTCACCGCCGATCTCCAGCACGCGCTCGACATCGCCGCGCCGACGCTCGACTCGATCTGGCTGGGCGACCACCTGATGAACGGCGACCGCTTCCGCCTCGAAGCCTGGACGATGCTGACCTGGATCGCCGCGCGCTACCCGCAGCCGATGCTCGGGACGTTCGTGCTGGCGGCGTCGTTTCGGCATCCGCCGCTGCTGGCGAAGATGGCGGCAACCCTCCAGTTCCTCAGCGGCGGGCGCTACATCTTCGGATATGGGGCCGGCTGGGACGAGCCTGAGTACACGGCCTACGGCTATCCGTTCCCGTCCGCCCGGGTCCGCATCGAGCAGTTGGACGACGCGATCCGCACCATCAAGGCGTTGTGGACGCAATCGCCGGCCAGCCACAGCGGCCCCCACTTCGGCGTGCAGGAGGCCTACTGCGAGCCGCGCCCGGATCCCGTGCCGCCGCTGATGCTGGGTGGCGACGGTGAGAAGTTCATGCTGCGGGTGGTGGCCGAGCACGCGGACTGGTGGCTCTCACTGTTCCGCCGTCCGGACATTCTCCAGCACAAGCTGAACGTCCTGGCCGAGCACTGCAAGGCGGTCGGGCGGAACCCGGCCGAGATCCGCAAGTGCGTGCCCGTCCGTGTCTTTCTGGACCGCGACCGCGCGGTGGCCCGCAACCGGGCGGGCCAGCACCTCGAGGGTGAGCATCCAGCATTCGCCGGTGACCCGGCCGAGCTGCGCGACTACGTGACCCAACTGCAGGGGCTCGGCTTCGAGAAGGTGCTCTTCCTGATGGCCGGTTTTCCGCAGACCGACGACCTGAAGCTGCTCGTGGACGAGGTCATCCCGCACTTCCGCTAGATCACCCTGGGGAGGCAACATGCCAGCCAGTCCGCGACTCATGCTCGGGTACAACCCGCCGACCGGCGACCGTTTGATTGAGGCTGTCAACCCGCGCACGTACACGAAAGACCTTCAGGGCGTGCTCGACGTGGCCGCCAGGACGTTCAGCTCGTTCTGGATCTCCGATCACCACATGACCGCGGATCGCTTCCGCCTGGAGTGCTGGAGTGTGCTGATGTGGGTCGCCGCGCGTTACCCCGGCCCGATGCTCGGCACCTGCGTCATGGCGAACTCGTACCGGCACCCACCGTTCCTGGCGAAGATGGTGGCGAGCCTCCAGTACCTCAGCAACGGTCGATTCATCTTCGGGTACGGCGCAGGCTGGCAAGAGGAGGAGTACCGCGCCTACGGCTACGACTTCCCCTCCGCGCGCAGGCGCATCGAGCAACTGGACGACGGCGTCCGGGTGATCAAGAAGCTCTGGACCGAGGCCCCGGCCACCTACAAGGGACCGTACTACGAGGTCACGAACGCCTACTGCGAGCCGCGTCCGGACCCCGTGCCGCCGCTGATGCTGGCCGGCGACGGCGAGCAGTACATGCTGCGGGTGGTAGCCGAGCATGCCGACTGGTGGCTGTCCTACGGGCGGCGGCCGGATGTCCAGGAGCGGAAGCTCGCGGTGCTGGCCGAGCACTGCAAGAGCTTCGGGCGGGACGTCTCGGAGATCAAGAAGGCGGCCCCGTTGACGATCTTCCTGGACCGTGACCGGGCGGCGGCGAAGGCGCGGGCCGGCGCGAAACTGGAGGGCGAGAACCCGGCCTTCGCGGGGGATCCCGCCGAGCTGCGCGATCACCTGGGTCAGTTGCAGGCGATGGGGTTCGACCTGGTGCAGGCGGCGTTCGCCGGCTGGCCAGAGACCGACGACCTGAAGCTGTTCGCCGACGAGGTCGCGCCGCACTTCGGGTAGGGGTGGCCGGGCCGGTTCAGAGGGCGCGGGGGACGCCAAGCTCCGGCGGCAGCGAGGCCGCGACCACCAGCCACCAGCGCAGCATGACCGGCGCCAGCAGCGAGCCGTCGAACCCGGGGGCGCTCAGGCCGAGCGCCCCGAGCCGCCCGACGAACAGCAGCGCCAGTCCCAGGCCTGCCGCGCCTTCCAGCACCCCGAACGCCAGCCCGAACGCCCGATCTGCCAGCCCGATGCCCGGCAACGGCAGGGCCGAGCGCAGCGATCCCGCGAGCAGCGCACCAACCGAGGCGCTCAACACCACGATGGCGAGCCACGCCGCGCCGTCGAGCAACGGCAACTGGCCGACCTCGGCGGCGATCAGGTCAGACACCGTCAGTGCGTGCCGACCGGCCAGCACCAGCCCGACGCCCAACCCGAGCAGGGTGCCGGTCTCGCGGAGGAAGCCGCGCCGCGTGGCGTTCAACACCACGACGGCCAGACAGACGCCAAGCGTCACGTCCAGCCAGTGCCAGCCGGCCGTGTCGATAGGGATGGTTGGCGGGAGAGTGGGGAGTCCAAACATGCGGCGCGCTCCACCTTCCCGAAACGGAGGAGCCGCCGCCCGGTCGCTCGGACCGCGCCGGCACGGCGGCGCTGAGCGATCCCCATGCGGCGCTGCGTCGTAGAATAAGACGTGAGCACCGTACCACCTGCCGCCCCACCGACTGACCTGACCGTCTCCACCCCTGACACTCCGACCGTCGCCGTTCCAGGTGCACCAGCGACCTCGCCGGTGGTTCGCCGCCTCCGCGCCGTCCGCGCGCTGCTCTGGGCGGCCGTGGCCGTCATGACCCTCGTCTGGCTGTTCTACGCCGGCGGCCTTGAGAGCATCACGGCGCTGGTGCGCCCGGCCCCGAAGTCGGTCACCACAGCCGACATCGGGCAGCCGGCCCCGGCGTTGCAGCTGCCGCTGGTCGGCGGCGGCGAGACGAACCTGGAGGCGTTCAAGGGGCGTCCGGTGGTGGTGAACTTCTGGGCGACGTGGTGCGAGCCGTGCCGGGCGGAGATGCCGGCGTTGGAGCGCGCGCAGCAGAAGTACCGCGACCAGGGGCTGGCCGTCATCGGCGTGGACATGCAGGAGCGGGACGACGAGATCCAGGCGTTTCTGACGCAGGTGGGCGTGACGTTCCCGTCGCTGGTCGACCGGACCGGTGAGGTCACCCGTCAGTGGCGCGCCACCGGCCTGCCGACGACGTTCCTGATCGACCGTCAGGGCATCATTCAGGACGTGCGTGTTGGGCCGTTCACCGACGAGATGCTGGACGACCGGCTGAAGAAGATCCTGGCCGGCTAGTGGCCTGTCAGTCGTGAACGACCGGGACGGGTCACTCGATGCTTCCCCCGTCATCCCGAGCGAAGCGACCCGTTCGGCAGGCTCAGGGCGAGCCTGACGACCCTCCCGTTATCCCGAGATCCCGAGCGGCGTTCGCATGCTCCCTTCACCGTCATCCCGAGCGGAGTGAGCGTGCGAACGCAGTCGAGGGATCTTCCTCACGCCACAGAAGGAGAAGATCCCTCCGCTTCGCTCGTTCCTCGTTGCGGTCGGGATGACGGAGGGGTGTGCTCGTGCCTCGCGGAGCTTGCCCTGAGCGTGCCGAATGGGGTCGGGATGACGGGGACGCAGGCGTCAGGCGACGCGCGTCCCCTGGTCCACCACGATCCATCCGTCCTTGACGACGGCCCGGATCGGGTCTTCGGCCACTTCGAACGGCAGCCGCGAGTAGCTGGCCGTGTTCAGGATCAGCAGGTCGGCGCGCTTGCCGGGCTCCAGCGGACCGATGTCGTCGCCGAGACCGCTGGCGAACGCCGCGTTGACGGTCGAAGCGACCAGCGCCTCGGCCGGGGTCATCCCGAGCCGTCCGCACGCGAAGCGGATCGCATCCAGCATCGTGGTCGGGCCGGCGGCCAGCGGGCCGCAGCCGCTCCCGAGCGCCACCGGCACACCCAGGGCGATGAGCCGCTGGGTGCAGCGCTTGCCCCAGCTCTCCAGCCCTTCCGCGCCCATCGGCAGCACCACGGTCAGCGCCGAATCGGACAGGCGGTCGATGTCGTTGTCTGACGGCGCATCCAACAACACGATGGACCCGACGCCCATCTCGTCCGCGAAGTCGAGTACGCCCGGGTGGGACGTGGCGCTCACTTCGAGTCGCCGCTGCAATCCCTGGGTCTGGGCCGCCCGCAGCACTCGCCAACTCTGCTCGAGCGTCAGCACGGAGTGGTCGGCGGCCAGCGTGAACAGGGTCGCCAGATCGTCCTCGCCGGTCTCGGGGATGAGATCCTGAGTCAGCATCTCGACGTACTGATCGGGCGGGACCGGACGCGCGCCCGGCATCGTCGTGCCGGCTCGCAGCGCGCCGATGACCGTCAGCGGCCCGACCTCGGCAACCCCCTGGACGGCACGGAGCAAGGCCAGCTCGTCGTCGATGTCCAGGCCGTAGCCGCTGGTCATCACCATGCCGGTCGTGCCTGCGAGCAGCTCGGCATCCAGCCGCCGCCAGATCGCGGCGATCAGATCGCGCTCGGACAGGGCCAGGGCAGCCGTCAGCGGATCGGACGACGCGCGGACCTTCTTACGCCGTCCGCCGCCAGACGCCTGCAGCGACGCATCGGCCGGGCCAACCGCCTCGGCGCAGGCATCGATCAGGCCGGGCACCACGGCGCAGCCGGTGGCGTCGTAGATGCGCGCCTTCGGCGCCAGATCGACCACGTCACGCACGCGCGATGATGGCCCGACGGCAAGGATGCGGCCATCGCCGCCCACGGCAATGGCGGCATCGTGGATCAGGCCCGGGTCGCCCTGCCACAAGCCTCCCCGCGCCCCATCGCCGAACGACCACCCCAGCGTCACGAGCTCGGCAGCGTGCTCGATGAGCAGGGTGGCGCGGTCGGCAGGAAGCACTGCCGGACGCTCGCGACTGACTTCCATAAGCATGTTTCTGCTCGTGACCCGTCCTGGAAGATTGGGCCAGTCCCTACGCGAATCATCAGCGCACTGGCTCCTGCAGATGACAACGGGATGTATAAGCGGTAGGGGTCGGTTTTCCTGAACCTATCCGGACCATCCGTTCCGGGCCTTTCTGACCGGACGCTTCTGGACTGTCGTGCGAATCGCTGTCGCCGGCCTGCACGAGTTGCCTGACAGCTGTTCGCCTGGTGGCACGTCGCTTGCGTTTCAGCCGGGCGCTTCGCCCATCGTGCTCTGACGCGATGTGGGCCGCTGGGTGGACTGCCGGACTGGCAGACCTGTGTGCCAGCGGTGTGAGGAAGGGATTGCAGTGACGATCGGGGCGCGAGAGCAAACGGCGACGGGCCGAGTCCAACCGTCCATCAGGGATGCGGCCCAGCGGCCGGCCGACGCGCTGCGTCAGAGCCGGATCAGTGATGGCGATCCGGGAGAACGGACAGTTGTCGCGGAAGACCTCGGCAAGTCATTTGGGGATCGCGAGGTCGTCAAGGGCCTGTCGTTCGAGGTCAAGGGCGGGACCATCTTCGGGGTGATCGGCCCCAGTGGCTGTGGCAAGACGACGACGATGCGCCTGTTGCTGGGCGTGTTGCGCCCGACGAGCGGCGACCTGCGGGTGCTGGGCCGCGCGCCGCACAAGTTCCGCCGTCGGGAACGCGAGCGGCTGGGGTACATGCCGCAACAGTTCGTGCTGTTCCCCGAGCTGTCGGTGTCAGAGAACCTGGGGTTCGCCGCCTCGATTTATGGGATGGCCTTCTTCGGGCGGGGCAAGCGCATCCGCCGGGCGCTGGAGCTGGTCGAGCTGTGGGATGCGCGGAACCGCCCGGCCGGCCAGTTGAGCGGCGGCATGCAGCGCCGCCTCGAGCTTGCGGCCACGCTGGTGCACAACCCGGAGATCATCTTCCTGGACGAGCCGACGGCCGGCATCGATCCGGTCCTGCGGGCGAAGTTCTGGGACCACTTCCGCGCCCTCCGCGACGAGGGCCGCACGTTGATCGTGACCACCCAGTACGTCACCGAGTCCGAGTACTGCGACGAGATCCTGGTACTGCGAGACGGCCAGAAGATCGCCACCGGCACGCCCGAGGCGGTGCGCCGCATGGCGATGGGCGGCGAGGTGGTCACGGTGGCCGGGCCGGACCTGAACAGCCGGGCCGTCGTGGCGATCCGCGAGGCGCCCGGTGTCAAGAAGGTCTCGTGGAACGGGCGCGAGCGGCTCGATGTGATCGTGGAGGAGGCGGGGCCGGCCGTCCCGGCGCTGATCGACGCCCTCCGCGCCGCGAATATCGAGTTCGAAGAGGTCGGCGAGCAGCACCCGAGCTTTGACGATGTGTTCGTGCAGCTGATGAGCGACGATCAGGGGTCGGGGGAGAGCCGTGCTCAGAGCGATCGGTGAACCGTTCGTCGCCGTGGCGAAAGGGATCGTCCGGACATCGTCATTCTTCTTCAAAGAGATCTGGGCGGCCGTTCGCCAGCCGAAGCTGGTGCTCAGCGTGCTGCTCGGGCCATTCCTGATCCTGGCGGCGTTCGGCGTCGGCTATCGGGGGCAGACGCCGCAGCTCGACACGGTGCTGGTGCTGCCGCCGGACCAGCGGCTGCCCGACGACCCGGCCGCCTATCGCGACATGTTCAGTTCGGTCTTCGTGCTGAAGGGCGTGACCCGCGATCGCGCCCAGGCCGAAAACGAGCTGGACCGTCGCCAGGTCGACGTCGTCGTGATCGTGCCGGATCAGGCCGAGCAGACGGTGCTCAGCGGCTCGCACGCCCAGTTCGACGTGCTGTTTCGGGAGATCGATCCGCTCCAGGCGGCCTGGGTGCGCTACTTCGCCACCGTCGCCGTGCAGGAGCTGAACCGCCGGGTGCTGGCGGACCTGCTGGGCAACACCCGCGAGCCGCTCGACCGCGCCGCCCAGAGCGCGACGGCCGTCCGGACCCAGGCGGATGGGCTGGCCTCCGACATCCAGCGCAACGACGGCCTCTCCGCCGCCGGCCGGGTTATCGCGATGCGGCAGGCGTTGCAGGCGGCTCGGACCGCGCCCGGCTACTCGGTGCTGTCGGCGATGGGCGGCAAGCAGGCCGATCCGCTGGCCCCTGCCGAGGCCGACCTCGCCGCCATCGAGGGCGACCTGGCGCGCGGGCAGGTGAACACCCCCGATCAGGTGGTGCGGGCGCAGCGGCTCCAGACCACCTCGCGCGAGATGGAGCAGCAGACCCAGGCGGCGACGCGGGTGCCGCCGGACGTGCTGGCCGCGCCGTTCTCGGTCCAGGCGTCCAACACGGTGCCGGCCGAGCCGACCGCCATCGCCTTCTTCGCGCCGGCGGTGGTGGCGCTGCTGCTCCAACACATCGCCGTCAGCCTCGCGTCGCTGTCGATGGTGCGGGATCGGCTGCTCGGAGCCACCGAGGTCTACCGGGTGGCCCCGGTCACGCCGTTCGAGATCATCCTCGGGAAGACGCTCAGCTACGGACTGTTGCTCGGCGTGGTGGGCGTGGCCCTCTTCTTCCTGGTCAACCGGCTGCTGGGCGTGCCGATGCTCGGGCAGCCCGTCTGGGCGGCGGCGTCGCTGGCGCTGCTCCTGTTCTCATCGCTCGGGCTCGGCTTCTTCATCGCCGGCCTCGCGGAGACCGAGACGCAGGCCGTGCAACTGGCGATGCTCGTGCTGCTCGCCTCGATCTTCTTCGGCGGCTTCTTCCTGGCGCTCGACACGCTCTGGGAGCCGATCCGGGCGATCAGCTACGTGTTGCCTGTGACGTTCGGGTCCATCGACCTGCGCGATGTGATGCTGCGCGGCGCGGCGCCCGACCCGCTGATGCTCGGAGCGCTCGGGCTGATTGGCGCCGTCTGCTACGCCGTGGCGTCGTTCGAGCTCTCTCGCCGCATGGCGACGCAGTAGGCCGCCATGCCACCCCAGGCAGGTGGCCATCGCGTCGAGCTGGACCTGTTCGAGTTCGTGCCGGGCGAGGGCGTGCGGGTGGCCGGCCGGGCGGCGGGCACCCCTCTGAGCGGCGGCCCGTAGTCCGCACTGCTGGCTGTGACGACAGGTCACCCCACCGCGGCGCCGAGTCCTGTCGCCGTCGCCTGACCGTGCTGCCCGCGCCGGTGAGATGGTGCAGGCCACTTCAGGAAGAGGCGCTCACTCGTCGGCGTACTCTGCAAGGGCGGCCTGATGAATCCAGTCCACGCGCTGTCGAAGTGGTCCGAAGTAGACAGCAGCATGGGCCTCGGGATTGGCATCCGGATCGGACCTCGTCACCAGCACGTCGAACTTCCTGCCCCGACGGAGCCATGCATTGACGTAGAAGCCCATAGAAGCCAGGCGCCTCCATGCGTGATCACCTCGAATGCTATTGCCAGAACCACGGATCAGTGGTGAAGTCGCGGAAGGTGGCCCAGCGCGTCGCCAGCACCCAGGTGACATAGCTGGCGAGGGCTGTGCCGCTGGCCGCGACGAGCAGCGTGTGGCGAGCGGTGAGGTCCGGCTGCGCGAATCCGACGACGCCCATGGTCATGCCGAAGAGGGCCAGGAAGAGGATGCCGATCATCGATGAACGCAACATACTGATCTATTCTAGCGCATATGCGCGACACATGGTGCTTTCTGCCGGCTGGCGAAACGCCGGTCGTGTCCGGCGTTTCGCCGGACGCATCCGGCCGGCTGGTATACTCCCGCCTCGGAATGATTGAGATCCCTCTGGCCCTCACCTACGACGACGTCCTGCTCGTCCCGCGCCGTTCTTCTGTTGCCTCGCGGCGGGATGTCGATACCACGTCCCGACTGACTCGAAAGATCAGCCTGGGTGTCCCGATTGTCAGCGCGAACATGGACACCGTGACCGACGCTCGGCTCGCCGTGGCGCTGGCTCATGAGGGTGGGATCGGCATCATCCACCGCTTCATGACCATCGAAGAGGAGGCGGCCGAGGTCGCCCGGGTCAAGCGACCCGAAGAGGTCGTCGTCCGCGACGTTCACACGACCAGCCCGACCCGCAGCATCCGCGATGCCTCGCTGCAGATGGCGCGCAGCGAGGTGTCGAGCCTGCTGGTCGTGGACCGTGACGGGAGCGTCGTTGGCATCGTCACCACCCGCGATCTGCTGTTCGAGGAGAACCTCGACCGGCCGGTGACCGACGTGATGACTGGCCTCGACCATCTCATCACCGCGCCGGTCGGCACGAGCTTCGACGACGCCCGCCGCATTCTGCACGAGCATCGGCTCGAAAAGCTGCCGCTGGTGGACGAGCACGGCCGGCTGCGCGGCCTCGTGACCTCGCGGGAGCTGCTCCGACAGACCAGCCATCCGCGCGCCGCCCGCGACTCGAAGGGACGGCTGCTGGTCGGTGCGGCCATCGGGGCTGTTGGCGACTACATCGAGCGGGCCGAAGCGCTGGTCGATGCCGGCGCCGACGTGCTGGTGGTGGACATCGCGCACGGGCACGCCGAGCATGCCATCAAGGCGACCAGCGAGGTCAAGAAGCGCTTCCCGCACGTCGAGCTGGTCTCGGGCAACGTGGCGACCGCCGAGGGCACGCGTGACCTGATCGACGCTGGCGCGGACGCCGTCAAGGTCGGCGTTGGCCCAGGCGCGGCCTGCACGACGCGCGTCGTGGCGGGCGTCGGCGTGCCTCAGTTGACGGCCGTTATGGAGGCCGTCGCCGAGGCTGACAAGAGCGGCGTCCCGATCATCGCCGACGGCGGCATCCGGATGGCCGGCGACATCGTCAAGGCGATTGCGGCAGGGGCCGGCTCGCTGATGATCGGCAGCCTGCTGGCCGGCACCGAGGAGAGCCCCGGCACGACGGTTGTGCGGAGCGGCGCGCGTTACAAGGTGTATCGAGGGTCCGCGTCGGCAGCCGTGGCCATCGACCGGCTCAAGCGCGAGCGCCCGGCCGAGGATCTCGACGAGCTGGCGGCCGGCGTGGTGCCGGAGGGCGTCGAGTTCGTGGTGCCGCACAAGGGGACAGTCGCGCAGGTGGTGCATCAGCTGGTGGGCGGCCTGCGCTCGGGGATGAGCTACCTGAACGCGCGGAACTTCGCGGACCTGCGGGCGAACGCGCGCTTCGTGCGGATCACCGAGGCCGGCTGGCGCGAGAGCCTGCCGCGCACGATGGACGACCGCTAAAACTCAGTCTGAGGCAAGACCTCACCCCCCCGACGCCGGGCAGGCCCGCACCCCTCGACTCGCCGCGAAGGCCCTCGCGCCCCGACCCAGTCGGGCCACCGGGCCGGTGCGCGTGAGCGGGGGAGGAGCGGCAGTCCCGTGCGCTGCGTGCCAGACGACGGGAGCGACAGTATGCGCGATCTGCCAGGACATCTCTGTCACATCCTGCGATGAAGAGCGCGGGCGATGCGGGCGGTCAGCGGAGTGTGCGCGCTCATAGACCGAATGAGCGCCCGAAATCGGCGCTACTCGGAGAGAATTCGGTCGCGTCAGGTACTTCCATTTTGTGTGAGGGTGTACTACACTGGCGTTCGCTGGTACGTTTCGCAGGCCGCTAAGGGGCGGCCTCGGGGATCCACCGACGCCCCCAGTCCCCTACCCGACTCGCGCTGACGAAACCGCCAAGCTATCTTGAGGTGTCAGCGTGGCCTACGCGGACAAGGTTTTGAGCTGCCGCGATTGCGGGCAGTCCTTCGTCTTCACGGTCGGAGAACAAGAGTTCTTCGCCAGCCGTGGATTCACGAACGAGCCGAGCCGCTGCCGTGACTGCCGGATGGCACGTCGCGGGTCGACTGGCGGCGGCGGTGGCGGGTACAGCAGCGGTGGTGGTGGATACAGCAGCGGCGGCGGTGGATATGGCGGTGGTGGCGGCGGCTACGGTGGTGGCCGGCGCGATCGCGAGATGTTCTCGGTGACCTGCTCGGCGTGCGGCAACGAAGCGCTGGTGCCGTTCCAGCCGCGCGGCGACAAGCCGGTGTACTGCTCGGATTGCTTCGCCAAGAACCGACCGGCCGGCGGTGGCGGCGGGTACGGCGGCGGCCGGGGCGGCTATCGCTAGCCTCCAGCTGCCGATAGCGATTCGGGACGGGCGGGCCGTTGGCTCGCCCGTTCTCGTTCTCGCTTGCGAGGCGGCTCGGCTCGGTGGCCGTCGCGCCATCTTGCGTCAACTAACCACCAGCGCGCGCGATCCGGTATAGTTCGCAGGCTGGCCGGCGTGAGTCGGCCCGGTTCGTGACGAGTACAGCACGCCGTGCCGTGCGCTGACCAGAAACAGGGAGCAGTCTATGTACGTGGTCGCCCGCGAGGGTGAGACGTTCGAGGAGCTGTTCCGGCGCTTCAAGCGAGGCATCGAAGCGGCCGGCATCCTCCGCGATTACCGTCGCAAGCAGCGCTTCAAGCCAGCGCACGAAGAGCGGCGCGACAAGATCCGCGCGGCTCAGCGAAAGCGGCGGCGCGCGCGGGCGAAGTCCGGCGGCTAGACCGACACTCGCACCATGACAGGGGAGCGGCCTTCGGGCCGCTCTCGTGCGTTCGTCGCAGGTGACGGCCGCCCCGAAGAGACCTCCGCGCCGCCTCGATTGCGCCAGTCTTGAGCTGGCAGCCGTCGTCGCGCGGGACATCGCCTCGCGCAACGACGGGCGTGAGCGGATCGCTCAAAGGGGCGGGAGCCGGTCGGCCCACGGCCGGGCTATCTCGAACGCCGCCGCCGTCCGCAGCACCATCGCATCCTGCTGCCAGCCGCCGACGATCTGCAGCCCGACCGGCAAGCCGTCGTCGGTCCAGCCGGCCGGCACCGAGATCGCCGGGAAGTTGCTGAAGTTGAAGGCGTAGGTGGGCAGCAGCATCTCGATGGAATGGGCTACGCTGCGCCCGCCGACCTGGATCGGGAAGCGCACGTCGAGCGGCAGCGGCGGCGTGGCCGAGGTCGGCAGCAGCAGCACGTCGTACTGCTCGAAGAAAGAAACCAGCCGCTGGTGGTACGCCGTCCGCTCGACCTCGGCGCGGGCCACGTCGACGGCGGTCGTGTTGGCGGCGATCTCCAGGCGCGACACCAGGACTGGGTCCATCTGCTCGCGCCAGGCCTCCAGGTACTGGCCGAGCGAGGCCTGGCGCAGCCCCGAGTTCAGCACCAGGAACGCCTGCTGAATGTTGCCGATCCGCGGGGTGGCCTCCTCGACGATGCAGCCGAGATCCTCGAACGCGCGCGCCGCCGCGCCGCAGATGGCGGCGACGGTCGGATCCACCGGCGCAGCCCCGCCGAGATCTGGCGTCCAGGCGACCCGCAGATCCCGCAAGTCGATCTCCTCAGCCGCGATCTCGTCCCACTGCTCGCCGGTCTCGGGCAGGCTGAGCGGATCGCGCGGGTCTGGGCCGGCGATGGCCGCGAACATCAGGGCGGCATCCGCGACGGTGCGGGCGATCGGCCCGTCGACGGAGAGGCCGCTCCAGCCGGACGGACTTGGGACACGCGGCACGCGCCCCTGTGAGGGCTTGAAGCCGACGACGCCGCTCCAGGCGGCCGGCTGGCGGATCGAGGCCGCGAGGTCGCTGCCCTGCGCCAGCGGTCCCAGGCCGCCCGCGACCGCCGCCGCCGCCCCGCCCGACGACCCGCCCGGCGAGTGCGCCAGCGACCACGGGTTGTGGGTCGTCCCGAAGACGCGATTGTCGGTGAACGGCTTGCAGCCAAACTCAGGCGTGTTGGTCTTCCCGAGCAGGATGCCCCCCGCCATGCGCATCCGCTGGACCAGCAGGCCATCGGCGTCTGGAACGTTGTGCTCGAAGATCTTCGAGCCCATCGTGGTGCGGATGCCGCGCGTCGGCGTCAGGTCTTTGAGCGAGTACGGGACGCCGTGGAGCAGGCCCAGCTCGTCGCCGGAGCGGGCGGCGGCCTCGGCGGCTCTGGCCGCTGCGCGCGCCTCCTCCGCAACCACGGTGACGTAGGCGTTGATGGTCGGGTTGACCTGCTCGATGCGCGCGAGCAGATGCTCGACCAGCTCGACGGGCGAGAGCTTGACCCGGCGGATCAGCTGGGCCAGCTCGGTTGCCGATGTCCATTCCAGCCCGGTCGCCATCGGTGGTGCTCCTTGCGCGGTCAAGAGTCGTGTGTGTCGCCGGGTAGTATTCCACGCACGGTCGGGCGTCGCGCGTAGGACAGGTGCATGTTCGTTGGTGTTCCCAAAACACCAGAAAACGGGAGGTCGGGGACTGCTGTCCCCGCCTACAGTCACGCCGTCGCTGCGCGACGGGTATCAGGAACAGCCATCGACTGGTGAACCTGGAGCGTCGCGCAGCGACTGCAGGAGTGTAGGCGGGGCTTTCAACTCCCGACGACGCTGCATGACGCGCTCGACATGTGATTGCCAAGGCGTCGCGCGGCTTCGAGTCGCACACTCGGATGCTGGCCGGTAGAATCGTGGCGGCGCGCCGCGGCCCCGACGCCGAGGCTTGCCGGTGTGGCATCCTGCCCATTGACGGCATCCGAGATGAGATCGGATCAGATCAGATCTGATCGGATCAGCGAAACAGAGGGGGCGTCAGGCGCATGGTCCCAGATCCGACCGCGTACCCAGGCTACGAGTCGTCGCGCCCGTATGTGCGTTGGTGGTGGCTGGACGGCCCGTTCATGCGGGCGCACATCGCCGCGCAGCTCGACTGGTTGAACGCGAACGGCTTCGGCGGCGTCGAGCTGGCCTGGATCGACCCGACCTGGCGGTCGCGGCGGTCGGATGCGCCGCGCCCGGAGTGGCTGGGCGACGAGCTGGGCGGGCTGATCGGGTACGCCAAACGGTACGCCGAGAACATCGGGCTGGGCTGTGACTTCACCTTCGGGAGCGGCTCGCCGTTCGGCGGCTCGCAGGTGGGGCTGGCCGAGGCCCAGCAAGTGCTGGACGGGCCATCGCCGCGGCGCCTCAACGGCTCGTGGGAGGCGGGGCCGCGCCTGATCGTGGATCACCTCTCCGAAACGGCCCTGCGACGGTACGCCGAGCCGCTGTCTGGATTCTTCCTGCCGGCCCTGAGCGGGCAGCCTTCGGCCCTCTTCTGCGACGCACAGGAGCTTGAGGCCGCCGACCTCTGGACAGCCGACCTCTGGGACCAGTTCGAGGCCCGCTACGGCTACCGCCTGGAGGGCCGTCTCGATCTGGCACGGACGCATCCGCACATGCGCTACGAGTACCGCCGCATGGTCGGAAGCGCGCTGCTGAGCGGCTTCTTCGAGGCGTTCGCGCAGGTCTGCCGAGAGCAGGGCGCGATCTCACGGGCGCAGTGCCACGGGCTGCCGGTCGATCCGCTGGTGGCCTACGCCTCGGTGGACGTGCCCGAGGCCGAGGCGCCGCTGTACCCGCCGGCCTACTCGCGGATTCCGGCCTCGGCGGCCGCGCTGGTCGGGAAGGATCTGGTGACCTGCGAGCTGTTCAGCTCGCTGTACGGCGTCATCGGGCCGGGCAATGTCGGGGCGGCGCGCTACTGGCGCAAGGAGCAGGCGGCCGATCTCAAGCTGGTGGCCGATGCCGCCCTGGCGAATGGCGCGAACGGCATCGTCTGGCACGGGCTGCCGTTCAACGGCCCGATGGGGACCAACGAGTTCTTCGCGTCGGTCCACCTGGGGTCGGATGTGCCGCTGGCGGCCGAGCTGGCGGACTTCAACGCCTACCTGGAGACCGTCTGCGGCATGCTGCGGCGTGGCCGACCGTTCGCGCAGGTAGCCGTGTACCTGCCGTTCGAGGATGCGCTGATTGCAGATCGCGCCCCGGAGGAGCAGCGCCAGCCAGGCGAGACGTTCGCGTGGGAGCTGCGCCACGCCGCGCCGCCCCCTGAGGTTGAGGGCTACCACCCGCTGTGGATCAGCGAGCCGTTCCTGCGCCACGCCGAGTACGCCGATGGCGAAATCCGGGTGGGCGGGGTCGGTGTCGGGGCGCTCTACGTGGATGTGGCGTGGATGGACGCCGCTGCCCTCGAACAGATCGTGCGGCTGGCGCGGGCCGGCGCGCCCGTCGTGCTCAAGCGCGCGCCGAACCTGCCGGGCATGCGGCGACATCCGCGGTACGCCGGGTGGCTGGAGGAGCTTGCGTCGCTGCCCAACGTGGTCCGGAGCGCCGAGCAACTGGCGGTCCGGCCGCTGGTGGCCGGCGACGACCTCCCGCCCTACTGGGCGCGGCAGGGCGCCGGCGAGCTGCTGATCTTCTTCGCGCATCCGCTGGCGCAGGGGGTCAGGTATCCGCTGCTCTACGGGCAGTCGTACGCGGAGGCGGCCGTCGAGCGGACGGTGACGCTGAGCTACGGCGGCGTGAGCCAGCAGGTCACCCTCACGTTCGAGCCGAACCAGTCGTTGATGGTGCGGCTGACGCGGTCCGGCGAGTTCGGCCTGCTCGACCTGGACTACCGCCCGCCGACGCCCGTCCGCGATCCGCTGCCATGAGGGAGACAGCCGGCCGCCAGCACCCGGGCACCGACGGCGGCAGGTGTGCTGCACGGCAGGTGTGCTGCACGGCAGGTGTGCTGCACGGCAGGTGTGCTGCACGGCGTGGCGCAGCATGCTGCCCGCCCAGGAGGCATGGCGATGACTGATGTGCCCGCGCCGCTGGCCGTTCCCGGCGATCTCGCGCGCCGTCTGCGTGCGGGCGAGGTGGTGCTGGGACCGCTGATCTTCGATCTGCTCTCGCCGGGCCTTGCGGTGGTGTTGGCAGAGGCGGGGTGGGACTTCGTGCTGATCGACCTGGAGCATGCGCCGCTGGATGCCTCGTCGGTCGCGCAGTTCACGCTGTCCGCTCGGCAGGCCGGCCTCGCGACCATCGTCAAGCTGCCGGACCTCGAACGCTCAGGTGTACAGCGCTACCTCGACTACGGCGCCGCGGGCATCCAGGCCCCGCACGTCGAGACGACGGACGAGGTCCGCAAACTGGTCAGCTGGTCGCGCTACCCGCCGGTTGGAGAACGTGGGCAGGTCTTCGGGTTGGGAAACACTGGCTTTCGGCTGGTGGACCGCGATCGGTACGTTGCCGAAGCGAACGCGAGCGTGCTGACGCTGGCGATGATCGAGACGCGGGCCGGCGTCGAGGCGGTTGAAGCGATTCTCGACGGCGGCCCGGACGTGGTTTTCGTCGGGACAGGCGATCTGTCGTCGTCGTACGGGGTGCCGGGGCAGATGACGCACCCGACTGTGCTGGAGGCGGCAGAGCGCGTGCTGGCGGCCTGCCGGGCGCGCGGCGTTGCTGTGGCGATCAACGCCGAGGAGCCGGAGACGGCGCAGCGGTGGATCGAGCGTGGGGCGCAGATGATCGCGTACTCAAGCGAGCTTGGGATGATCCGTCGGCAGTCGCAGGCGCTGCTGGAGCCGCTGGTGCGAACGTTGAGGGCCAGCGGTCGGCGCTCGGCGACGAGCCTGTCATCCTGAACGAGCGAGCTTGCGAGCGACCTCCACATGCCATCCTGAACGAGCGAGCTTGCGAGCGACCTCCGCATGTCATCCTGAACGAGCGAGCCTGCGAACGACCTCCACATGTCATCCTGAACGAGCGAGCCTGCGAGCAACCTCCGCATGTCATCCTGAACGAGCGAGCTTGCGAACGACCTCCGCATGTCATCCTGAACGAGCGAGCTTGCGAGCGACGTGAAGGATCTCACCCGCTGACCGTCAACTCTGGTGTCACCCGCTGACCATCAACGCTCGTGTCGGCGGGTGAGGTCCTTCGCTGCGCTCAGGATGACATGGGGAGTTGCGTGATTGCCACGGCACATCGACCCGCATCAGCCGGCATGCTTCCACGACCCACGACCCACGACCCACGACCCACGACCCGGGCCGGTCACTGGCCCAGCGTCGTCCGCACCAGTCGCGCGAGCACGTCCACGTCGAACGGCTTGTGCAGGTAGGATGCCGCGCCGATCCGCGCTGCCCGCTCGCCGACGCGGGCGTCGGCGCTCACCACCAGTATCGGCGGCGGATCGACATAATGATGGTGGAGCCGCCGCGCGACCTCTTCGCCGTTGAGCAGCGGCAGGCCCATGTCCAGGATGATGAGCGATGGCCGCGCCGCCGTTGCCTGCCGCAACGCGTCCAGGCCGTCTACCGCCGTCTGAACCGTCCAGCCCTCGTCCTCGAGCAGCCAGCGGACCAGATCGCGGATCTCCGGATCGTCGTCAACGACCAGGATGACGGTAGCCGTCGGTGCTTCCGAGACCGACGTTGCCGCCGGGTATGATGAGGCCGGCTGCTTCTCACAGACCGCCGAACCCCCCTGGTGTCTCCCCTCCATCGTCTAGCAGCTTCCGCGCAGAGGCGTCAGGTTGGTGCGGAGATGATGCAGGAAACGGCTAAGAAGGCCGCGCCGCGCGGCAGGCGATCTGGTGGTCAACTCGGTGTCCTTCGCGCCTGGAGCGACGTGCGCCCGTCAACAGCGCCACAGGGAGCGGTCCGGGCGGCTGGCGGCATACCGCTGCCACGTGCGCTCTCCGGGCTGTGGCTGTGCTTGCTGACGCTGCGCGCATATGCGCCATAGCGTCTCATATCTGGGTGATGTGGCCCTACCGAGTGTATCGGCGTGCCCGGGCATGATTCAGCGCTGCACAATTCGTGCCAGGCATCGGTGCTGCTCCGGGCGCACGCTACTGCGCGACGATTCGGTAGATCTGGTGGCTGCCGTCGCCGCCGCTGAACGTCGTCAGGTAGACCTCGCCCGCCTCGTCCTCGCCAAACGAGCTGATCTGAATCGCCTGCTGCAACTGCTCGGTCATGCGCCATCCGTCGCCCTGGCGATCCAGCGACCAGACGCGCCCGGTGCAGAAGTCCCCGAAGAAGTAGAGGCCCTGGAGACTCGGGGAGGCGGACCCACGGTAGACGTAGCCGCCCGTGACCGAGCAGCCGCCGCCACGGCCATACTCGGCAACCGGCCGGACATAGGGCGTCTGGTCGCAGCTTGCCGACTCGGGGAAGCAGTGCATCCCCTCCATGAGCGGCCAGCCGAAGTTCAGGCCGCCGGCCGTGCCGGCGGTCACCAGGTCGATCTCTTCATAGGCGTTCTGGCCCACGTCCGCGATCCAGAGGTCGCCGGTGGCCCGGTCGAACGTGTAGCGCCAGGGGTTCCGCAGCCCCATCGCCCAGATCTCCGGGCGGTACTCTGGCTGGCCGACGAACGGGTTGTCGGCGGGGATGCCATACGGCTCACCGCTGTCCACGTCGAGCCGCAGCATCTTGCCGAGGAGAGTCTGCCTGTTCTGGCCGTTGCCGTAGCGGTCGCCGGAGCCGCCGCCGTCGCCGGTCCCGACCCAGAGCATGCCGTCTGGTCCGAACGTCAGCATGCCACCGTTGTGATTCTGGGCCGGGTCATCTATTGAGAGCAGCGTGACGCCGGTGGACGGATCGCCCCGATCCGGGTCACTGGAGACCTGATACCGCTCGACGGTGTTGCGGCCGCTACTGTCGGTGTAGGCGACGAAGAAGCGGCCGTTCTCGGCGTAGCGCGGGTGGAACGCCAGCCCGAGCAGCCCCTGCTCGCTGCCGGAGGCTCGCACCCGGGCCTGGATGTCGAGGAACGGCGTCGGGACCAGTTGGCCACCCTTGACGATGCGGATGGCGCCGCCCTTCTCGACGACGAACTGTCTGCCCCTGCCGTCGCCGGCATGAGTCAGGAAGAGCGGCTGCCGAAACCCGAACGGGAGGGCTTCCAGGCGAATGCGCGGCGCGGCGTCCGATTGCTGGACTGCCGGCGGTTTCGCGGCGCTGACAGGCTGGGAGGCCGCCGCTGGATTGCTGGAGGCGGCCGGCCTGGCGGCGGCCTGCCCGGTCGGGCCGGTCGCGGGAGCCGGCTGGCTGGGCGAGGCGGCGCTGGCGGACTGACACGCCAGGAGCAGGGCTGAGAGCGCGCCGGCCAGGAGCAGCCGTCCGCGAGGCGCCATCTGAACGTCCTCCGAGAGTGCGCGCGTGTGCTCCGACCCGGCAGAGCATCACCGGCGAATGTGCGGGAGGATTGCACGTCCGGTGCCGGCGTCCGCAACGATTTTCATGACGCCGCATGCGCCTGGGCTGTCCGGGTCCGATGCACCGAAGGAATCAGCCCCCGCCTATGGCATCATTTTGGCCTGCGGAGGCAGCCATGCGTAGGTTCTCACTGGCGACGATTGCCCGCCGAATCGGCGACCGCGAGCGCGAGGTTGGCGCGCTGGTGCTGGATGGACGGCTCTACCCGCTCGATCAGCTTGCGCCCGACCGTCCGGCGCTGCACGCCGGCCTGTTCGGTCTGCTCCAACACTGGGACAACTTCAGAGCGGCGATCTACGGACTGGCTGCCGGCATTGACCCATGGACCCCGGCCCTGGATCCTGCCGACCCGTCTGTGCGGGTGCTGGCCCCGCTGCGGTTCCCACGGGCGATCTTCTGCACCGTCTTCAACTACTACGATTTCGCCGCCGAGGCCGGCGTGACGCCGCCGGACAAGAGCGCCACCCGCCCGTACGTCTGCATCAAGCTGCCGCACAGCGTCGTCGGCCCAAATGAGACCATCGTGCTGCCGCACACCAGCAAGCAGGTGGACTGGGAGTGCGAGCTTGGCGCGGTCATCGCCCGGCCATGCCGCAACGTCTTCGTGAAGGACGCACTCGACTACGTTGCCGGCTACACCATCGTCAACGACATCTCGGCCCGCGACATCATCCAGCGGCCAGACTGGCCGAACTTCGCGTCGGACTGGCTGGAGAGCAAGAACTTCGACACCGGCACGCCGATGGGGCCGTACATGCTTCCGCGAGAACTGGTGCCGGACCCGCAGAACGTGCGCCTGAAGCTGACCCGCAACGGCACGGTCCAGCAGGACGGCAACACCTCGACGATGATCTTCACGCTGGCCGAGCAGATCGCCCACATCAGCCAGACGGTGACGCTGCTCCCTGGCGACGTGATCGCGACGGGGACGCCGGCCGGAGTCGGCTGGAAGCGCGGGCTGGGGCTGCAGCCCGGCGACACGCTCGACCTGGAGCTGCCGGACCTGCCTGAAGCGGGAGTCCTGCACAACAGCGTGACCGGGCCGCTGACGCTGGCCCCGCCAAACCAGGGGACCGCGTTCGCGTGACCTCATCGTTGCGCCACGTCGGGTTGATTGGATCCAGGGATGACCCTTTCGGCGGCGTGCGGGCCTCTGGACTTGTAGCCGAGACTACGACGTCACGCGTCATCCCGAGCGGAGTGAGTGTGCGAACGGAGTCCAGGGATCTTCCTCGCGTAGCCACGAAGGGGAAGATCCCTCCACTTCGCTCGTTCCTCGCTACGGTCGGGATGACGAGTCTGTGGTGCTCGTTCCTCGCCGCGGTCGGGATGACGAGTCTGTGGCGCTCGTTCCTCGCCGCGGTCGGGATGACGATGGGGGCACAGGCGCGCTCCAGTCGGGATGACGGCTGGGGACAGCTTGTTGCTCGCCGCGGTCAGGATGACGGTTGCGGATTGGGGCGCGAGGACTCCTGGCGTTGAGGTGGCTGCTGGCGGCGCTGGTGCTGCTCGCATCGGGCGCGGTCTTCTACGACCGCGCCGCCCGCGTTGGCTACAACGTTGATGAGGGGCAGGCGATCTGGCCATCAGTCTACTTTCGGTACGTCTTCCTCGAGGGGAAGCTCGGCAGCCCGACCTGGGACGCCAACTACTGGACGCTGACACAGCCGCCCATCTATCGGTACATCATCGGGGCGAGCATCTGGGCGCACGGCCTCAGCAGCCCGCCGCTCGACCTTGACCACCGCGCCGACGAGGTGCGCGGGCCAGACCGTGCGAAGTACTTCGATCCTGCGACGTACCGCAACGAGCGCCGACTGGCCGAGGGTCGGCAGGTGCCGCGTCCTTCCCCTGAGCTGCTGTGGGCCGGACGCGTCCCGATGGTGGTGCTCGGGGCCGGGGCGGCGATGCTGCTGTTCCTGGTGGTGGCCGATCTCGCTGGCGGCTGGGGCGGCCTGGTCGGTGGGGTGGTAGCGGCCACGTCGTTCACGCTGTCGCCGTTCGTGCAGACGCTGATCCCGCGCGCCCACACCGAAGCGCCGTTCCTGTTCTTCCTGCTTCTGGCGGTCTGGCTGGCGATCCACGCCGCGCGCGCCTCGGCATCAGAGGGTGAGGCGGGCGGTGGCTCGCGCCGGTCGATGCTGCTGGGGGCGCTGGCTGGCCTCTCACTCGGGCTGAGCGCCAGCTCGAAGCTGACCGGTGTGCTGGCGCTGGCGGCGTGCGGGGCATTCGCCCTCGGGGCGTTCGGGCTGGCGCCGCTGGCCCGTCGGGGCCGGTTCCGGGCGTGGGTCGGGCCAGCGTCGGTGCTCGGCCGGGCCTGGCGCTGGAGCCTCGTCGGGACGGTCGTCGGGCTTGCGGTCTTCCTGGCCGTCAACCCGTTCCTCTGGCCGAATCCCGTGGAGCGGACGTGGATGATGCTCCAGTTCCGCCAGCAGGAGATGTTCGGGCAGCGCACCCTGAACGCGGAGCTGGCGGTCCCCGAGAACATCCCCTACCGACTCTGGCTGACCGTCCGCTCGTCCGTCTACGACGAGCCGTGGGCTGGCCGTCGCTACGGCATCCCGCTGGAAGCGGTGCTGGCGGCGGCCGGATCGGCCGTCCTGGTGTTGCGAATCGTGCAACGTCGGGCGGCAGGGGGGCTGGTCTCCGCTGAGGCCATCCTCGGCGTGTCGGCGCTGGCGGTGCTCGTCGGGACGGGCATCAACCTTGGGATCAACTGGGACCGCTACTACCTGCCGACGACCGGGTTCGCACTGGTGCTGGCCGGACTGGGCGCTGGCGCGCTCGTGGACTGGCTGCTGCGGCTGGCGAGCAGCCGACGCGCGCCGACCACGCCCACCGCCACGCCCCCGCCGATGCCGACCGCCAGCAGCGGATCGGCCGGGTAGCGGTAGCGCGGCAACGCCCCTGACAGAAACGCCGTCGTCAACAGCAGCCACAGCCCGAGCAGCACGGGGACCCAGGCGACCCGCCAGCCGCGTACCAGCGTGGCCCCGACAAGGCCGAGCGCCAGCAGGCCGAGCAGCAACGGGGCGTAGCGGAACGGTTGGAATACGTTGGCGACTCGCTGGGCGGCGCGGAACTCGTTGGCCTGGGCCGTGGTGGCCGGCTGCGCGAGGTGGCGGATGCGCTCGTTCCAGAAGTCGTACTTGTCCTGGGCGTTCGGAAAGCGGGTGACGCCGCCGGACTTGCCCTGGCCGCCAAGGAACTGTTCCGTCCCGACCAGCAGCTCGCCGAAGAGAGCGAGCGACGTCTGCACGTAGCGGTCGGGCTGCCGCGCGAACAGCTCGATGGCGACATCGCGCAGGACTCGGTCGGCCTGGGCCTCGGTGTAGCCGAAGCGCTGCTGCAGCACGACGGCGATGTCGCTCGGCAGCTCGTTCTCGAAGACGCGGTTGTAGGCGACCCGGCGCGCCTGGGTCAGCGTCGGATCGGCCACGTCGCTCGGGCGGCCGATCTCCCGGCTGATCAGCATCGGCTGCTCGCGGCTGCCGCGCCAGAACAGCGCCTCGCCCAGGCCAGACGCCCCGAAGCTGCCCGTCTGAACCCAGGTGGCGGTCATCCACGGCAGGGAGATCGCCAGGAACCCCGCGGCCAGCGCCGCCGAGAGCCGGACAGCCGGCAGCAGCCGCCGATGGTGGAGCAGCGCCACCATCGGCACGAGAGGCAGGAGCAACTGGGCCGCCGCCCGGTTCATGCTGGCCAGCGCGAACAGCGCGCCGCTGAGGGCGTACAGCTGCCAGGATGCGCGCTGCATCCCGAGCACCAGGGCCAGCGCGGCAGCGGTCAGGAGCAGCGTGAACAGCGTCTCGGCCATCACGTAGCGTTCGTAGGTGATGAGCGCGCCGTTGAGGGCCACGAGCAGCCCGGCCGCCAGCCCGGCGACGCGGCCAGCCAGCGCCCCCGCCGACGAGAAGGCTGCGCGGCCCAGCCAGTAGGTGAGGACGACGGTCCCCAGCCCGAGCAGGTGCTGGAAGAAGGCCAGTCCGTGCGGGTCTTCGCCCAGCAGCAGCATGCTGACGGCGACGAACAGTGGGTAGAGCGGCGGGCGCTTCAGGATCGGCGCGAAGCCGTAGCCGTGCGCCAGCTCGTAGCCTGGGACGAGGTAGGTCTGGCTGTCCCCGCCGACAAACAGCGGTGGCGCGCGGAATGCGAACGCCATCCGCATGCTGCCGCCGATGATCAGCAGCAGCAGAACCAGGACAAGGTCAGGATGACGCCGCACCCAGGCGAGCAGGCCGGCGGACGGCATCGCCTGCGCGGCGGGCAACGGACGGCGGTCTTGTGCAAGGACGGCATTCACGGCTGCCCCGAAGGATACGGCGTGCGAGGGGAGATGGGACAGGTCCCCTCTCCCCTGACGGGATACAATCCGAGGGGTGGCCGGGCCATCGGTGGGAGCCAGAGGACGGCGCCCAGCCCCGCTGAGTGAGCGGCAAGGAGAGGGCTGCTGCGTCTGTTCGTCAACGCTCCGTACCTGTGGCATCTGCGGCCATATCTCCGCCAGACGGCTGGCGCGCTCGTACTCGGCTCGATCATGGGCATCGTCATGAATACCGGCATCGTGTTGCCGGCGCTGATGCTTGGGCGGGCCATCGACGCCGTGCTGGCCATCGAGCGCGGCGAGGGCGACGCGGCGACTGCCGGCTGGGCGGCCCTGGGAATTCTGGGCGCCGCCATCCTGGTCGAAGCGTCGCGGGTGCTCAAGCGGTGGTGGCTGATCACCGCCAATCAGCGTATCCGTGCCAATATCCGCGCCGACGCCCTGCGGGGTGTCCTGTCCTGGCCGGCCGAGCGTCTTCACCAGACGCCCGTGGGCGACCTGATGGCCCGCATCGACGGCGACGTGGAGACGCTCGGCACGGGCATCCGCGAAGCGACCACCGAGATCTGGGACACGGTCCTGTTCTCGCTGTCGCTGATTGTCGCGATGCTGGCGTTCGACTGGCGGTTGACGCTCCTGGCGATGCTGCCGGTGCCGGCCGCCATGATCGTCGCCTTCGCGACCGGCCGCTGGGTCCGCGAGCGGATCTCGGCGGCGCGGGCGGCGGCGGCGCGGGCCACCGCCGCCTTGCAGGAGCTGCTGGCCGGCGTGCGCGTCCTGCGCCTCTTCGGCCACGAGGCGACGGCGGTCCGGCGCTATGCCGAGCTGTCGGCGGTCCAGGCCGAGACGATGCTGGCGACTCAACGGCTACGCTCGACGCTCGCCCCGACGTACACCGTCATGATGGTGGCCGGTGTCGTCGTGATTCTCTGGCAGGGCGGCGAGCAGGTCGTGGCCGGGCTGATGACGGCCGGGCAGCTTGTGGCGTTTCTGGAGTTGTACCTCCGCTTTGTGCAGCGCGGCTTTCGGGTGCCGCAGCTCGTGAACTCGTTGCAGGCTGGGGGCGTGGCGTATCGGCGAGTCAGGCCGCTGCTGGCGACGCCGCTGAGCGTGGAAGGGGAGCCGCCGCGCGCGTCGTTTACGCCGGGCTACGTAGCCGGGCTGGAACGACGGGCAGACCTCACCCCCCCGGCCCCCCAGGGGAACCTCCCCCCTCTCCGCGCTGGAGATGATGTCGGCGCAGCCGATAGTCGCGCCGCGCGGCGGGGTTGGGGGGGTGACGTCCCCCTGGAAGGCCGGGGGGGTGAGGTCTCCGGCGGGCAGGGGCCGGTCAGCCTCGACCTTGAGCGGGTCACGTTCAGCTATCCCGGCGCGCCGCGACCCTCCCTGACCGATCTCTCGCTGGTGGTCCCGGCCGGGGCGCTGGTCGGGGTGACGGGCGCGGTTGGTTCTGGCAAGAGCGCGCTGGCGAAGGCCCTCGTCGGGCTGTACCAGCTGGCCGATGGGCACATTCTGGTCAACGGCCGTCCGCTCGACAGTCTGTCGCCCGAGCAGCGAGCCACGCTCATCGGCTATTTGCCGCAGGATCCCTGGCTGTTCTCCGGCAGCGTCCGCGAGAACATCGTCTTCGGTGCGCCGAGCCTCGACGGTCCCCAGGGCGAGCGGATGCTGGCCGACGCCATTCGCGTAGCGGCGCTCGAACAGGACATCGCCGGCTTTGCGCGCGGTCTCGACACGCCCATCGGCGAGGGCGGCGTGCGGGTCTCCGGTGGGCAGCGGCAACGCATCTCGCTGGCCCGCGCGTTGCTGGCGGGGGCGCCCGGCCGGCCGGGGCTGCTGGTACTGGACGACCCGTTCTCGGCGGTGGACGTGGACACCGAGGTCAGGCTGGTCGACGGATTGCTGGGGGCTGTCGGGCCATCCGCGCCGCCCGAACGGCGCGCTACGGTCGTGCTCTGCTCGCACCGGCTGGCGGCCTTCACCCGCGTCGATCTCGTGATCCTGCTGGAGGATGGGCGCGTCGCAGAACTGGGCACCCACGCCGAGCTGCTGGCGGCAGGCGGACAGTACGCCCACATCTACCTGGCGCAGCAGCGGATCGGGCAGGCCGGCGCCTTGCCGCCAGCGACGACCGAGGCCGCCCGATGAGCGCTGCTGCGACCGCGCCGCGGGCCGGTGCCGGCACGGCCGGCGGTCGGAGCCCGATGCGGCAGGTGGCGGGACTGCTGGCCCCGCGCCACGCATTGCTGGCGTTCATCGTGATCCTGGTGATTGTGAGCGCCAGCCTGGAGCTGGCCCCGCCGCTGATCCTCCGGAACATCGTGGACGATCACCTGATGGTCGGGCGGGCCGATGGCCTGATCGTGCTGGCCTTGCTGTTCCTGGGCGCATCGGCGGCCGTCGAGGCGACGCGTGCCTATGCTGGTTACCTGACCGGCGTGGCCGCGCAGGGTACCCTCCACGATCTGCGCGTGCGCCTCTTCGCGCACTTCCAGGCGTTGCCGATCCGCTGGTTCGACCGCACGCCGCTCGGCGAGGCTATCGCGCACTGCACATCGGACATCGAGGCGATCCAGACGCTCTTCACCTCGGGCGTGGCGAGCCTCGTGATCGACCTCGCGCGGGTGGTCACGATCTCGATTGCGCTGGTGACGCTCAGTCCGCCCCTGGCCGGCATCGCCGCGCTGACGATCCCGCCGCTCCTGTTCTTGACGCGTCGGCTTCAGCGGGAGGTCCGCGAGGCCGAGCGCCGGAACCGCGCCGCGACGGGTCAGCAGGGCGCGCAGCTCCAGGAGACGTTCGTCGGCGCGGAGACGATCCAGACGTTCGCGCGGCAGGACGTGTTCGTGCATCGCTTGCGGCTGACGCTGAAAGAGACGCTGATGGCGTCCAACCGGGCGACGCTCTGCTCGGCGCTCTACACCCCGAACGTGACGATCCTGGCAGCGATTGCCGGGGCCGGTCTGCTGTGGATCGGGGCGCGCGGCGGCCTTGCCGAGTGGGACATCTCGCTCGGGACGCTGACGGCGTTCGTGCTGCTGCTCCAGCGGGCGTTCGCGCCGATCGCCTCGTTGGGCGAGCAGTGGCAGACGGTGCAGGGGGCGCTGGCAGGCGTCGAGCGAGTCTTCACGGTGCTGGCGGAGCCGGAAGACCTGGCCGTCACAGCGGCGCTCACCGGGCAGCCTGGGGAGGCCCTCACCGGCCTCCCCCAGCGTGCGGGCCCTTCCGCGGACACGCCCGCCGGCGCGCTCGATCACGTCACCTTTGGCTACTCGGAGGGGCTGCCCATCGTCCACAGCCTGAGCATGGCGATCCAGCCCGGCGAGCATGTCGCGCTGGTGGGCAGGACGGGGGCCGGTAAGACCAGCGCGCTCTCGCTGCTCGGCGGCCTCTACGAGCCGTGGTCTGGCAGCGTGACGGTGCTCGGGCGGAATCCGCGCGAGCTGCACCCCAACGAGCGGCGTCGCCTCTTCGGAGTCGTGCCGCAGACGGCGCTCCTCTTCAACGGGACCGTGATCGAGAACGTCGCCCTGTTCGATCCCAGTGTGACGCCCGAGATGATCGGCAAGGCGATCCAGCTTGCCGGCGCCGAGGCGTTCGTGGCCGGCCTGCCGCACGGCGAGCAGACCCTGCTGGCGGGCGTCGGCGGCGGGCGGGGCATGCGCCTCTCGGCCGGCCAGACGGCGCTGCTGGCGCTGGCGCGTGCGATCGTCTGGGATCCGCCGCTGATCCTGCTGGACGAGGCGACGGCCGCCATCGACGCCGCGACTGAGGCGCAATTGTCGTCGGCGTTGCGGGCGGGCGTGGTCGGGAACCGGCGGGGACTGCTCACGGTGGCCCATCGCCTCGCGACGGCCCGCGAGGCCGACCGGGTGATCGTGCTGGAGGGCGGGCGGATCGTCGAAGAGGGGCCGCCAGCGGAGCTGATTCGGCGGGGCGGCCGGTTCGCAACGCTGGTCGAGCTGGAAGCGGCCGGCTGGGACTGGCGGGAAGCGTAGGGGCGTGGGGCGTGGGGCGGGGGGCGTGGGGCGTGGGGCGTGGGGCGATTACCTCGTGGTGAAAACATGCGCCTTGTAATTGTCATCCTGAGCGCCGCGAAGGATCTCACCCGCTGACCGTCATCGTCCGCGCCACCCGCCCAGCATCATCTTGCGCCCCACCCGCTGACCGTCATCGTTCGCGTCAGCGGGTGAGGTCCTTCGCTGCGCTCAGGACCTGGTGATTGGACAATGCCAGCGTCGGAGGCGTGCATTGGGGCGCGCATTCTCGCGTCTGAGCGCGGTGGGGAAACGCGGGCGTGGGGGCGGACGCTGTCCCGGGCGGCGTCCTGGAGCATTTCCACGCGTTCGGACGGGGCGTGTCGGCGTGCCCATCTGGAGGAAGAGGGCAGGGTAGGCCCGTCGGACTCTGGTTGGGGTGAGGCGGTCGGGGGCCAGGGGCCGTTCCCAGGGGAACCGCTGGTCTGAGACCAGCGGCCGGGCGAGCCGGAGTTCCCAGAAGGCCAGAGCGAGGAGCCAGGACCCGCGGTCGGCAGCGTGGGGATGGGTCGGGCGGACGGTGGTCCAGCCGAGGTCGCGCTTGAGGAAGCGGAAGCCATACTTGATCAGCCATCTCTACGTCCCACATCAGTAACCATCTCAGACCGACAATAGTGCGACGGAGCGGGTGGGGGCGCGCAGCGACAGCCAGCCGATCATTCGCTCCACGACCCACCTGCGAGCGGAGTCGTCTCCACCGTTGGCGATCTGCACACCTGGTTGAAGGTGTTGGCCGGTGGCTCCCTGCTGAGCGCCGACCTCCAACGCGAACGGCTGGTCTTCACTCCGTTCAAACGCGATCCGGGCGCGCCACCCTTCGGCTACGGGCTTGGCATCGGCAATCTCGACGGCCAGATCGGG